>JANMPW010000538.1:0-6960 GCA_031370065.1 Acidobacteriota bacterium | reverse complement strand
CAGCACGCCGCGATGGAAACCTTGAGCAGGTAATTCCGCATGACCAACCTCCTGGTAAAAAAGATGTCCGGTCCGTCTCGGGAATCGAGAGGCCCTTCAATACTTGGAGGCGGATCATAACGGAAGCGTCGATTGCAGTGGGGGTCGTAGGGGCGGCTCTTGCGGCCGCCCAGGGGGGGCAAGCCTCGCCCCTACGGACCGAACGCATGATCAAGATGATCGGTTAAAGGCCGCTACTGCTTTGGGATCGGCGTCGGCGCGGCCTTGCGGCCGGTGTCGCCGCTCGGGTCGGACGCCTTCGAGGTGGGGTCACGGTCCCCTGGCGGCCCTTTGCGGTGTTGGACCGCGACTCGAGGAACGACTTTTGCGAATTCGGTGCGGTTGGCGAGGGGGTTGGCCTCTGTTCCTGCGGCTTTCTCTCCTGGGCGAAAGCGACAGAGGCCGCCAACCGGGTCGACCCGAGTGCGAGTAGCGTCCGCATGATGCTCCTCCTCTCGTCTCTGTGATCGTACGGGAATGTCGGCCGTCGTGGCTGCGGCGGCTAAGAGGCTACGGGCTTGAGCGGGATCGGGCCGCTCGACTGGCTCTGGCCGGTGAGCGCGCGTCGCAAGTAGCCCGCCTGCCCGAGATGGAAGGCGGCGTGGGTGCAGAGATGGAGCAGGAAGCGATCGGTCTGGAACCGCATGCCGTTGACGGCTTCCGGATACTCGGTGTCGAAACGGCCTTCGGCAAGGCGGGGGAGCACGTCCCGGACCGCGCCGATGGCCGCCTGGATCTCGAGGATCACGTCGTTCTTCGATCCCGAGTTGCGTCCGAACTCGAGCTCGCGGTTCCGGACGTAGGCGGTGTCGCCGAGCACCCTGCCGACGTAGTGCTGGAGATTCCCCGCGACGTGGAGCGCGAGATTTCCCGCGGAGTTCGAGATGCCGGGGATCGTGCGCCAGAGGCTGGCGTCGTCCGGGAAGAGTTCGATTTCGCGACAGAGGCCCTCGAGCTCGCGCACGAGGAGAGTCGCCATGTCGGTTCCGAGGCCGGCTTTCGGCTTCACGAAATCGCGCGCAAAGAGCCTCAGCTCCGGCCCCGCGTCGGAGAGCCGGGCCGTGCCGTCGAGCCGCATGCCGAGCTTCTCGAGCAGCCGGATCGAGCTCTCGTTGTCCGGATTGGTTATCGCGACGATGCGATTCAGGCCGAGCGCCGTTCTTCCGTGCTCCAGGACTGCGGCGGCGGCCTCATACGCGTATCCCTTGCCCCAGAACGCAGGAAGAAACGCGAAGCCGATGTCGACGTCCGGCAATACGTCGCGCTTCAGGAGCCCGCAGAGGCCGATCGGCGTTCCGTCGGATTTCTGCTGCGTCAGGAAGAGCCCGAAGCCGAACCGCCGATAGCTATCGACGGGCCCGTTCAGGATGTAGTCGCGGGCATCGTCGAGCGTCCGCACGCCCTTGTCTCCGATGAAGCGCAGCCACGACGGTTCGTTCAGGAGGCCGAGAATGAATTCGGCATCGTCGAGCTCGAGACGGCGAACGATGAGTCGATCTGTTTCCAGAATTGTCACGCCGAGGTTCCCTCGAGTCGCTAGCATCGCATGGCTGATCGCTCTGCTTCGTGTAGGATTTCGGTACGAAAGGTTTACGACAAGCCAGTCATCGTGAACCTGTCGGGGATCAGGACTTCACTCCTTCGACCGCCGACGCCGACCAACACGACGGGTCGTAGTGTTCCGTAGCCGAAGTCTTGATCCCGATTTAGGTTCGTAGGGGCAGGGGTCACCGCCCGGGCGGCCCAGAGGGCCACCCCTACGACACCCAAATGCGAACATTCGGATACAGGACACGAGCGCCCGACTCCGGGCAGCCGCTCGAAATCACTTCGCGCGCGAGCGGTCCTCTTTGGACTCCTCTTTGCCGATCGTTTCGAGCAGGCTCTTCATATCGTCGGCGTGCTCCTCTTCCATGGCGAGAATGCCTTCGAGCATGCGGCGCGTCGTCGGGTCGTCGGATCCGAGAAATCGGATCATCTCCGTGTAGGACTCGATGGCGATGCGCTCGGCGACGAGGTCTTCCCGGATCATGTCGATGAGCGAGTCGCCCTCGACGTACTCCGAGTGGCTGCGGGTCACCAGCCCTTCGGGATTCAGATTGGGCTCACCGTCGAGCTGGATGATCCGGTGCGCGATCTCGTCCGCGTGGCCCTGTTCTTCGGTCGCGTGCTGGAGGAACTCGTCGGCGACGGCCCTTGCGTGGATGCCGGACGCCATGAAGTAGTGGCGGCGGTAGCGCAACACGCAGACGATCTCAGTGGCAAGCGCCTCGTTGAGGATGCGGATCACGGTGTCGCGGTCGGGGCGGTAGCCCTCGGTGACGGCGCCCTTCTCGATGTGCTTGCGGGCCCGCCGGCGCAGCTCCTTGACGTCGGTAAGGAACGGCTTCTTGCTGCCCGCCTTCGCTTTTGCTTTCATCATTTTCACCTTTCTTGGTCGGGGGGTGTTTCGACTTCCAACGCGATCATAGCCGGGACATGCTAACGTCGGCCGCAGCTGTCCATAAGAAATATAGCTCCCATGTCAATTCTGGGCTGGAGCGTCCTCGGGCTTATATTTCGCCTTTCGGGACTCGACCGGGAGCGCCTCTGCCCGCGGCGGGCGGGAGCGACCCTTGCTCTTCTTTTCGGACTCGATATTGTTCGTGCAACCGTGCGCTTCCCGTCCCGCACGAGGAGGTAAAAATGGTTCCCTTGACCTCGCTCTGGCTCCCAATTCTGCTTTCGGCAGTCGTCGTGTTTCTCGCGAGCTTCGTCATTCACATGGTTCTGCCATACCACCGCAGCGACTACGGGAAGGTGCCTTCCGAGGATGACGTGATGGACGCCCTGCGGAAGTTCGGCATTGCGCCGGGCGATTACTTTCTTCCCTGCGCGAGCGGGCCGGCCGATATGAAGACGCCCGAGAACAAGTAGAAGGTCGAGCTCGGGCCGCTCGTGGTCATGACGGTGATGGGACGGGACGGCTACGTCATGGGCAAGCGCCTCCTGCAGTGGCTTCTCTACGCGATCGTCGTCGGGGTCTTCGCCGGGTACGTCGCGGGCCGCACGCTCGCGCCCGCCACGCCGTACATCACGGTCTTTCGGATCGTCGGCACGGTCGCCTTTGCCAGCTACGCGCTCGGGCTGTGGCAGAACTCGATCTGGTACTCGAAAAAGTGGAGCACTACCGTGAAGTCCACGTTCGACGGCCTCATCTACGCGCTCCTGACGGCCGGGATGTTCGGTTGGCTCTGGCCGCGCTGAGGTCCGCGCGGACCGGCGCGGGCCGATAGCCCTACGTCCCGTAGAGCACGAGCGCGCCCGGCCTTTTACTTTGCCAGCGCGTCGAGGTAGCGGAGGTAGTCGGTCGAAGCGGGCGTCTTGCCGAGCTGACGAAGCAGCGTCGCCACCTGGCCGCGGTGATAGGTGCCATGGTTGGCGACGTGGACGAGGATTTCGCCGAGCGGGTACGTAAAAGTGTCGCCCTTGAAGTTCACGTAGGCGAGCGGCTGCGTCATGCGCTCGGCGGTCAGCGTTTCCACGAACTCTTGTTGCTTCTCCTGGACCTGCCTCCACGTCTGCGCGAGGGCGGGGAAGGCAGACGCTTCCTGTGTCGTGGGCAGCGCGCGCGGGGAGCGGCCATGCCAGCGCTCGAGCCACACCCAATCGGCTCCATACAGGTGAACGAGAGTTCCCTGGACCGATCCGAAGCTGCCCCCGACGGCTTGCACGAATTCGTCAGCGCCGAGCGGCGACACCGAGGCGAGAGTCTGTTCGTTGGCCCAGCGGCCGTAGGCGAAGAGCTTGGCGATGTCTCCGGGCATGCGCGTCATGGGGCCTCCAGGATTTCCGTCACGCCTGCGGCAGCATGTCGTCGCCGCGGCGGCCCCGATCTGCCGGGTCGCGGTGGGCGTGCTTTCGGGGATCGAACGTAACGGCCATGTAACAGATGGGGCACTTGAGCGTTCCGTCCATCGGGATCGGGGCGAACCGCGGCGACCGGCAAGCCGTACAGAACCAGCGGGCGAAGCGTCGCTCTTCCCCCTCGTACTTCATCTTCAGGGAATGGTAACGCCCTTCGAGCTCTGCCGAAGAATACAGATGGCCGCCGGGTTGCCCGCGAACGGCCGCTCGGTGAACGCGTCGACGCAGAAGATCGGGACGCTGATCGCCCCCAAGTCTCTTACGCCGTCAGCTTCTTCGCCGCCTCGATGGCCGCGGCGACGCCAGACTGCTTGCGAATGGCCTTGATCCGGACGCGCGCTTGCTTGGAGAGGCTGCGAACGGCGGACATGTAGTGCCCCTGCGCCCGTCGCGCGGTTGCCTGGGCGCGGGAGATGGCCTTGCGGGCCTTTGGCGCCGCACGGCGCGCCGCCTTGCGGCCGGCCTTCGCGATGCGCCGCACGACGGGGGCCGCGGCCTTCTCGAGCGCCTCCAGCCGGGCGCGCAGGTCGCGGATCATCCTCTCGCGGTTCTTGAGCGCCTTCGTCACGTCGGCGGCGGCGATCCGGCCGTCCTCGATCAAGAGGTGCAGCGCGATCGCAGCGTTGTTGGCAGAGAGCTTCAATGCCTTCTTCGTCTTACGTCTCACAGTGTTTCTCCTTCGAGGCGCATTGTATGCAATGGCCGCGTGCAGGTGGGGCAGGGCGGAGCAGACGGAGCGCCGGTTCTCGGGCTGGGGTCAGCGGGCCGAGTTGCTCGCGTTCGACCTGGCCTGAGAAGCGGACGTTTGGGCATCGTGGCATCGCCCTGCGGCCGAGATCCTCCCGCGGCGGGGTCCTGGACGTTTGCGGCCGCGGCGACGGCGACGGCGAAGAAGAGGCTCAGGCACAAAGGCAGCGGGGCTCGTTTCATCTTCGCGCCGGGCAAGCATAGCCGAAGGGCCGGCCGCCCGATGTGTCAAGCTCCTCGGCGATGGAGTCCGCTCCCGCTCCGGCCGAGTCGCCCGCGCGCTGGCGCGCCCTCGCGCTCGTCGCCGTCGCGGAACTGCTCGCCATGTCGCTCTGGTTCTCGGCCTCCGCCGTGGCGCCGGCGTTGAAGGCCGAGTGGGGCCTGACGGACGCGGCCGCGGCGTGGTTGACGCTCGCGGTGCAGCTCGGCTTTGTCGCCGGCACGCTCGTCAGCGCTTTCGGGAACCTGCCCGACGTCTTTTCGACGCGGCGCCTCTTCGCCGTCTCCGCGTGGCTCGGCGCGGCTGCGAACGCGGCGCTCGCGCTTTCTGCGCGCGGGCCGGTCTCGGCGGTGGCGCTGCGCTTTCTCACGGGGTTCTTCCTGGCCGGCGTCTACCCGCCGGGCATGAAGATTCTGGCCACCTGGTTCCGGCGCCGGCGCGGCATGGCGCTTGGCGTGCTCGTCGGCTGCATCGCGCTCGGCAAGGCGTTTCCGTATCTCGTCAACGCGGTCGGGCACTCCGCGTGGCGCGTCAACGTGCTCGCGGTGTCGGGCTTTGCGGTCGCGGGCGGCGCGATCGTGCTCCTCTTCGTCGGGGACGGGCCGTACGCAACGCCGGCGGCGCGCTTCGATGCGGCGCAGGTCGTGAAGGTCTTCCGCAATCGTGGCGTCCGCCTCGCAGACTTCGGTTACTTCGGCCACATGTGGGAGCTCTACGCGATGTGGACGTGGGTGCCCGTCTTCCTGCGCGCGAGCTTTGCCGCGCACGGCGCGCGGCCGTCGCTGGCCGAGGGCGCGTCGTTCCTGGTCATCGGCAGCGGCGCGATCGGGTGCGTCGCCGCGGGCCTGCTCGCCGACCGCATCGGGAGGACGGCAGTGACGTCGTGGGCCATGGGGTTGAGCGGCGCCTGCTGCCTCGGAGTGGGCCTGCTCTTCGACGCTTCGCCCGGCGTGCTGCTCGTCGTTGCCGCGGTCTGGGGAGCGGCCGTCGTCGCCGACTCGGCACAGTTCTCCGCATGCGTGACCGAGCTCGCCGACCCGCAGTACATGGGGACCGCCCTGACGGTCCAGACGTGCGTGGGCTTTCTCCTGACGATGGTCTCGATCGAGCTCGTCCCGCTCGCCGTTACCGCCGTCGGATGGCGCTGGGCCTTCGCCGTGCTCGCGCCCGGGCCCGCCCTCGGCGTCGCCGCGATGCTGCGCCTGCGCGGCCTTCCCGAGGCCGCGCAGATCGCGCACGGGCGGAGGTAGTGGCGCCGCCGCCCTACAGCGTCAGAAACGTCCGAACGAGGAACGTCGCCATCTGCCCGCGATTCACCGGGCTGTCCAATAGAGCAGCGGGCTCGCGCTGCAGCCTCCGGTGATTCCGCGGTAGTACAGGTCCTCGATGTAGTTGGCGGCGAACGAGTACTGGGGCACCTCGGCGAAAATCGCGGACCCGAAGGGGGAGTTGTAGTAGGAGCCGACCAGGGTTTTCAACAGGAACAGCCATCTGGGCCCGGGTGACGGAGGCGTCGGGGCAGTAGTCGCTGCTGCCGCAGCCGTTGGTGACACCGTTGGCGTACAGCTCGTTGATCCAGTCGGCGGCGAAGGAACCGTTCGGGACGTCATTGAAATACGGCCCCTGCACCGGCGGGCCACGGCCGATGAGCTCTGCCCGCCGAAGGTCTCGTCGCCATTGCCACCGGCATCGGGCTATCGTTGGCGTGCGATGAAGCTTTCCGTCGAAGTGCCCTATGGCGACATCGACGTCATGGGCCACCTGAACAACGTCGCATACCTGCGCTACCTCGAGTGGGCGCGGCAGAAGTACTGGCTCGCGATGCGAGGCTCGGCGGACGTCTGGGACATCGACTTCGTCGTCGTGCGCGCCGAGATCGACTACCGCTCGTCGGCGCACATGGGAGAGCTCCTCACGCTCGAGGTGCACGTCTCCCGCATGGGCAATTCGTCGTTCGACTTCTCCTACCGGCTCACCGGGCCCGACGGGCGGCTCGTGGCCGAGGCGAAGACGACGCAGGTCTGCTACGACTGGGACAAGCGCGCCGC
>JANMPW010000495.1:0-2299 GCA_031370065.1 Acidobacteriota bacterium | reverse complement strand
GGCCGGCCCGATTTCAAGCGATAGGTGGGAGCCTCGACCGGAGGGATCGTGCTGACGTCCACTGGAAATCGTTGCATCGGCGCTGGCTTCGCCCATATGACGAGAGTCGCGCTTCCGGTCGGAATTCCCGTCAGTCGGAAGCGGCCGTAGACACCGATAGTGGTGCCGGATGGTTCTGAATATCGATTCCCTGACCTCTCGAGCGTCACAATGCCGCTCGAGACCGGCATTCCGTCAGCCGTCTCTGTTTACCGGGTACCCCCGGCACCGGGGGGGGCGGACATCCCGCCACGCCTGACCAGGGTACCCGAGCCGTCCACCATCCGTCCATGGCCGCTGCGCTCTCGCATTCACGGGTGGTGAAGTTCGCGCGTTGTACGCCCGATCCCCTTCCGCATGGCAGGTGTTCCTGGATGTCCCGGCTGCGCCGAACTGATCGTTCAGGGAGCGGCCAAGGACGAACGCATCCGCAACCTTGAGGCGGCGCTCGACGAGTCGCGGCGGGCTGGGAAACGCCAAGCGGGCCCGTTCTCCAAGGGCGATCCCAAGCCGCACCCGCAGCGACCGGGCCGCAAGTCGGGAGCCGCCCACGGCCCTTCGACCTTTCGACCCGTCCCTGCGCACGTCGACGAGGTCCACGACGCGCCTGTCCCCTGCCGATGCCCGGGCTGCGGCGGGGACGTCGAAGAGGTCGAGGTCGCCACGCAGTTTCAGACCGAGGTTCCCCAGGTCCGTCCCCGGGTCCGGCAGTTCGACGTCCACATCGGACGTTGCCGTGCTTGCGGTCGGCGCGTCCAAGGTCGGCATCCACTCCAGACCTCCGACGCCCTGGGGGCAGCGGCATCTCAGATCGGGCCCAACGCGCTCGCGCTGGCGGCCCATCTCAACAAGGCTGGCGGCATGCCGTACGGCAAGGTCGTCGCCTTCTTCTTCGCGGCCTTCGAGATCAAGATTTGCGTCGGCGGACTGGCGCGGGCGCTCCACCGCCTTGCGGACCGGCTCGAGCCGACCTACCAGAGCTTCCTCCTCGTCCTTCGAGAGAGCCCCGTCGTCTACGCCGACGAGACGAGCATGCGCGTGTCGGGCCTGCGCGGGTGGCTGTGGTTGTTCGTGACCATGCGCCTGACCGTCTACGTCCAGCGCATGAGCCGGGGCAGCGACGTCGTCGAGGAGGTCCTCGGCTTCGACTTCCCCGGGATCCTCGCCCACGACGGCTGGTCGCCCTACGACAAGGTGGTCGGGGCCCTCGCCCACCAGCAGTGCCTGGGGCACCTCGACCGGCGTGCGAAGGAGCTGCTCGAGGTGGCGACACGAGGAGCCGTTCGGTTCCCCCGAGCCGTGCGCGCGCTGCTCGGCGACGGGCTAGACCTCCGGGACCGGCGCGACGCGGGCGAGATCTCCCCTCACGGGCTTGCGGTGGCCACGGGACACCTGGAGAGTCGGCTGACGCGGCTGCTGTCGGCCCGGATCACCCACGAGGCCAACCGCAGGTTCCAGAAGCACCTGGACAAGCATCGCGGGGAGATCTTCACCTTCCTCCGCCATGAAGGCGTCGAGGCCACGGCATGGCCCGCCGATCACGCGACGCGCCCGGCGGTGCTCTTCCGAAAGGTCTCGGGAGGGCATCGCAGCGATCGGGGCGCGCACACGCACGACGTGTTGCTCTCCGTCCAGCGGACCTGCGCCCAGCGCGGAGCAGATCCCATCAGCATCTTCACCAAAGCCCTGCACGAGCCCGGGTCTCGGGTGCTCGAGATCGAGCCGAGCGGAACCGCTCCTCCGTCACCTTCGCCCGCCAAATTCGGACTCCGCGGCAGGCGGGCCGCTGACCGTGCCCGCAAACGCAGACGGATCGATCGGCTTCCCGCGTGCCAGAGGCGGTAAACAGGTACCGTCAGCCTTCAGCACCAGACCCGCCACGACGCCCTCGATCCGCCCGAGGACCACGGTCGCCTCGACGTCCGACGCAAGGACTTCGATCTCATGGTCCTTGCGCTCGTATTGACCGTAGACCTTGGTGTCGACGAAGACGCGTCTCCTGCCCGGAGGGACGCGGGGCATCTCGACCCAGCCGCTCGCCGAACTCGTACGCACTTGTTCGATCGACTCAATCGGGGAATTCTCGCTCGGCATGCGGACCCATCGGGCGCTCGCGTCGGGAATCGGGCGGGATTCCGAGTCCACTACGTGGAGGCGCAGCGCCACGCCTCGTTCGATCCGGATCTCGAGGTCGATCGTCCCGACCGTCGAAGGGAGCACCCGCATACCACTGAGCGCCGCGAATCCGTCGGCATCGACC
>JANMPW010000465.1:0-3420 GCA_031370065.1 Acidobacteriota bacterium | reverse complement strand
GCGACGCCGGGGCTCCCCATCTTGAAGAAGCTGGCCGAGCACCCGCGGATCCGGTGGGCGGCGGAGGCGGCGATCAAGAAGATCGAGTAGGCGCGGATCGCGCAGGGGGGCGCGCGTTTTGTGATCCGAACGGCCCACGCGGTGCGGAGTCTCGACGCGCGGCAGACGCGCGCGCGGCGCCGATGCCCGCGGTGAAAGGCGACCGCGACGACCTCGTGGATCGCGCGCTCGCGACCGGAGACGAGCACGCGATCAAGTTCACCGAGGCGTGCCTGCGCGAATACGCGCTGAATCCGAAGCCCCTCTACCTCCGGCAAGCGCCGCCGTTGCCCGGCTCGGCTGAGATCGCCCTCTCCCGGCGGGAGAGGGTCGGGGTGGGGGGCATTTACCGCATCCCCGTCGCCAGGTAGAGCTCGTCGAGCGTGCGCCGGTACGAATACACGTAGGACTTCTCGTCCGGCGCGATCTGGATCGGTCCCACCTGCTCGACGCCGGACGGATCCGGAGGCCGGATCTCCTTCCAGAGCGCGCGCCGTCCCGTCTTGACGTCGATCGTCTCGACTTTCAGGGGCGGCGCGGACGGGTGGTAAACGAAGATCGCGCTCCCATCGGGCGTCCACCGCAGCGGGACGTCCTCAGGTTCCTGCCCGGGCAGCGGACGGGGCTCGGCGGGCTCGATCGGGTAGACGGCGAGCCGGCGATCCGGTCCCGTGGCCACGACCGATTTCCCGTCCGGAGCCAAGGTGGCGAAGATGAAACTGACGCCTTCCGGAGTGATCGCGCGGGGCTTGCCGCCCGAAATGTCCTGGACGAAGAGTCGAGACCCGTGTCCCGGCTCGTGCCCCGAGATGAGAATCCGGCGGCCGTCGGGAAAATAGGTTGCGGACTGGTAGGCGATGCCGGTCTTCGCGAGCTCCCTGGGCTCTCCGGCGCCGGTCGGCAGAATCGTGAATTGGCCGCTCTCGAGCTCCTTGATGGAGAGCGCCCAGTGGCCGTCCGGCGAAAATCGGATCGCGTTTCCTTCGCCAATGCGCACGGCAGGCGAGCCGTCGAGCTTTCGTAGGTAGATGCCCATCGGCGAAATGTTCTGCTCGTTGAAGAGGACAGTCCTGCCATCGGAAGAAATGTCGATGGGAAACGACCAGTTGAGCCATGTCAGATTGCGCTCGGTCTTCTCGCCCGGCGCCAGGCCCACGATCTCGCGGCGCGAGGAGTTGAGCGCGCAAAGGACGCGACCGTCGCGCGCGATGTCGGCGATACCGCCCCCGGGAGCGAGCCAGACGGTCCGACTCTTCCCGGCGAGGGATGTCGCCGTGATGCCGCTTCGACCGCTCGACCAGACCTCGTCCCCGTTCGGCGACCAGGCAATACCGCGGAGTGCGAACGGGCCGTTCAACCTGACCTTCCCGTTCGCGTCGACGACCTTCATGGCGCCGTTGTTGTCACCCTGCTGGGGGTGATCGATGAAGGCGACGAGGCGCCCGTCGGGCGAGACGCGAACGCTGCTCGTCCAACCGGCGTTGTCATAGAGCACCTTGCCGACGGGGTACTCGACGCGGCCCCGGTTCCCGACCACGCGCGTCACGGCAAGGTTCGAGCCGTCCGGTGACCAGTCGGCGTCCTCCACGTTTTCGAGGACCTCGCGCGGCGCGCCGCCCGCCAGGGGCACGCGGGCCAGCGTTCCGACCGATTGGAACCCGAACATGTAGCGGCGATGCAGGGAGATCGCGAGCTCTCCCGTGGACGAGATCGCGAGCACGTCCGCGCTCGGGAGCCCGAGCGAGCGCGACTCGGAGCTGTCGGCGCGCGTCGAGTAGATCTCGAGGGGGAGCCCCTCCCAGGCCGCGCCGTAGACGATCGTCTGGCCGTCGGGAGCAAACCGGGCGGTGCGAATGGCGCCCCGCGCGTAGGTCAGCCGCTTGATTTCCTGGGGCGGGCCGGGTTTCGCGCTCGTGAGGTTGCGCAACAGGAAGCCCGCGGCGATCCCGACAACGAGCGCGGCGATCGCGGGCAGCGCCCATCCGCGGCGGCGTGCCTTGACGGGCTCGGCCGCTTCGAGGCCGCCGGAGAAGGACGTCTCCGTCAGATGGTCGCGGACGCTCTTCAACTCGCGGGCGAGGTCCTTGGTCGAGGCGTAACGCTCCTCGGGGTCCTTGGCGAGCAGGCGCTCGACGATCCAGCGCACGGGGGTCGGGGCTTTGGGCGCGAGCGATCCGAGGGGCTCGGGCTCCTCGCGGATGATCGCGACGAGTGTCTCGGCACCCGTCTTTCTCTGGAACGCGCGCTTGCCTGTCGCCATCTCGTAGAGGATGGCGCCGAGGGTGAACTGGTCGGAGCGATAGTCCACGGTCTGGCCGCTCGCCTGCTCGGGCGACATGTACCCGGCCGTGCCCATGACCGTGCCGGGCTCCGTCGGTGCCGCGATCGCCGTCGGCAGCATGGACGCATCGCGCGAGACCGTCTCGGTCAGCTTGGCGAGGCCGAAGTCGAGGATCTTGACGAAGCCGTCTTTGGAGACCATCAGGTTCTCGGGCTTCAGGTCCCGGTGGACGATACCGGCCGCGTGCGCCTTGGCGAGGCCTTCGGCGATCTGGACAGCGAGCTCGAGCAGCTTCTTGGTCGGCAAAGGCTCGTCCGAGGCGACGAGCTCGCGCAGGGTCTTGCCCTCGACGAGCTCCATGGCGATGTAGATCGTGCCGTCGGCTTCGCCGATGTCGTAGACCGTGAGGATGTTCGGGTGGTTCAACGCGGAAGCCGCGCGAGCCTCCTGCTCGAAGCGCTGGCGGCGGTCGGGGTCTGAGGCCGTAGCGGAGGGGAGCACCTTGATCGCGATCTCACGCCCGAGCTTCGCGTCGCGCGCGCGGTAGACCTCTCCCATCCCGCCCGCGCCGAGCGGTGCGAGCACTTCATATGGTCCGACGCGCGTTCCCGGCGAGATCGGCATCCTGATTGGCGGCGATTGTATGCCTGTCGGTCGGGAGGATAATCCCTGCACCGGAGGCAAGCCTGATCGGCAAGACCCTCTCTCACTACCTCATCGAAAAGCGCCTCGGGGCGGGTGGAATGGGCGAGGTATTTCTCGCGCGCGATCTCGCTTTGGGCAGAATCGCGGCGGTCAAGGTCCTCGCGTCCTCGTTGACCGACGAAGCACGCGCGAGGCTTTTCCGCGAGGCGCAGGCGTGCGCCCGGTTGCAGCACCCGGCCATCGCGACGTTTTTCGAGTCCGGCGAGTCGGACGGCGTTGCCTTTCTCGCGATGGAGTTCGTCGCGGGGGAGACTCTGCGGGATCGCTTGCGGCGGGGGCCGCTGCCGTTTCCGCAGGCGCTCTCGGTGACCGCTTCGCTGCTCGAGGCCCTCGTCCACGCCCACGCGGCTGGCGTTCTGCACCGCGACATCAAGCCGGAAAACATCATGGTGACC
>JANMPW010000460.1:0-2146 GCA_031370065.1 Acidobacteriota bacterium | reverse complement strand
GCCGGCTCCCTCGCATACGGCTGGTCGAAGCCCGACGCGGCCGAGGGCCGAATCCTCGCGGCGCTCGTCGTGGCCGCGACGTTCTCGTTCGCGTTCGCCCTGCTATTAGGGGGCTCCGTGATCGCGAGCGAGACCTCCGAGAGGCGGATCTCCTTCTTCTTCTCACGCCCCCTCCCCGCCGTCGCGATCTGGGGCGGCAAGCTCCTCGCGGTCCTCTTCCTCACCTTCGTTCCAGCGGCTCTTGCGCTCGTGCCCGCGTTCGCCACCGGCGCGACCAGGGCAAACCAGAACGTCCTTCAGCTCGGAGGCGCTCCGTGGGGCGTTCTCGGCCTCTTCCTCGTCACGCTCTTCCTCATCCTCGGCGCGCACGCCACTGTCACGATCGCCCGCCTGCGCTCGCCGTGGGTCGCGCTCGACCTGCTCCTGGCGCCGGCCCTCGTCCTCCTCTCCGCAGCTTTCTTGCGCTCCCTCGTTAGGGACGGCCTCATCCCTTCCCTCTTCTTCTCGACGACGTTCGACCTGATTCCGCGCCTCGTCGGCCTGGCGGCTTTCGTCCTCGTCGCCGCCCTCGCCGCCGCCAGCTACTCGCAGGTGGCCGCGGGCCGGACGGACGCCCGCCGTGCGCACGGCGCGTTCTCCGTCGTCCTGTGGGGGATCCTCGGAACTGCGACGGCGGCGCTCGGGGGATATGCGTGGTGGGTTGCGGCCGCACAGGCGACGGATCTGGAGACCGTCGGGGGGGGGGTGATGACGGCGCCCCGGGGCCCTTGGGTGGCGCTCGGCGGCCCGCTCCGCGCGGGCCGAGGCGCCGGGTTTTTCCTCTTCGACACCACAGGCAATCGCTCCCTGCGGATCCGATCGGGCGATGCCGTCTTCTCCAAGGACGGCGCGCGGGCGGCCTGGACGGAGGAGAGATTCGGGTTCTTCGAAAGAGAGAGGAAGTCGGACCTCTTCGTCGCGGACCTCGCCTCGGCGAGGGCCGTCAAAGCGGGCCTCGCGTGCAGCGTTTGGTGCCGCGCGGGACTGTCGCCTTCTGGCCGGACACTTGCCGTCCTCGACGACTCGACACTCTCGGCCTACGACATCTCGGATCCCTCGAAGGCGAGGCAGCTCGCCGCGTTCCGCGTGGAGGCACAACCGAAGGCGTTCGCGTTCACCGATGAAGACACCATCCGGCTCTTTGCGCAGTTCAGCGAGAAGGCGCGGGCGGGGCTGACACCCCGGCAGCTCGAGATCGAGGAGATCTCTTTGCCTTCGAAGAGATCCCTCGTCACGGGAAGGTTCGAACGCGAGACGTTCCCCCATCTGCGCATGACTCCGGACGGGCGATTCCTCGTGGGGACTCGAGACAAGCGCTTCACGCTCCACGACGGCCGGACGGGCGCCCTCCTCGCAACGCTCTCGTCGGAACTCGAGGCGCCGAAGATGCGATTCCTTTCGGGGGACCGCATGGCTGTCGTTGGTATCGCCGGTGCTTCGGCGCGGCTGCTTTTCTTCGAGGGTGAAAAAGCGCCCGCGCGCTCGATCGACCTCGGCCCGGCCGCGAGCGTGGTCGTCGGGGGCGAAATCGCGCCCGGTCGCGTCGCCGTCGCCCTGAATCCTTTTCAAAGCAATGACGAACGCTCGCGGCGCGCGTGGAAGCTCGCATTCGTGGACGTGGCGACCGGTGCGGTCTCTTCCGGCCCTGACGGCCTCGTCCCGGCCGACCGCTTCTCATGGTGGTTTTTGCCGGTCCTGTCCCCCGGCGAAGCGGGCCTGCCGTCCGCGACACTCTTCCTCAACGCCGAGGGGGCGCTCGTCCGTCTCGACTCAGCGACGATGAAGAAGGAGATCCTCCTCGGCGGCAGACGCTAAGATCCCTCGGATGACCACTTCTGCCCGCCGGGAAGCCCGCCGCGTGATCGAGGCCGAAGCCGAGGCCGTGCGCGGCCTCGCCGACGGCCTCGACGAGGGCTTCGACCGCGCTGTCGAGGCCATGAAGGCGACGTCCGTCACCTCGTGCCGTGTCGTCGTGACGGGAATCGGCAAGAGCGGCATCGTCGGCCAGAAGATCGCCGCGACCCTCGCCTCCACGGGCACGGCCGCGTTCTTCCTGCACCCGTCCGAGGCGATCCACGGCGACCTCGGAATGATCCTGAAGGGCGAC
>JANMPW010000450.1:0-6816 GCA_031370065.1 Acidobacteriota bacterium | reverse complement strand
CAGGACTCGGCCCTGCGCGCCGGCGCATCCGAGGTCTTCATCATCGAGCAGGCCATGGCGGCGGCGATCGGCTCGGGCCTGCCGATCACGGAGCCGACCGGCAACATGATCGTCGACATCGGCGGCGGGACGACGGACGTCGCGGTCATCTCGCTCGCGGGCATCGTTTATAGCCGGTCGGTCCGGACGGCGTCGAACGAGATGGACGAGGCGCTCATCCAGTACTTGAAGCGAAAGTACAACCTGCTCATCGGCGAGCGCACGGCCGAACAGATCAAGATCGAGATCGGGTCCGCGCACCCGCTCGACGAGCCCCTCACGATGGAGGTCAAGGGGCGCGATCTCGTCGAGGGGGTCCCGAAGACACTCGTCCTCTCCGACGAGGAGGTCCGGGAGGCGCTTTCCGAGGTCGTGGCGGCCATCGTCGAGACCGTTCGGGTCGCGCTCGAGCGCACGCCGCCCGAGCTCTCCGCCGACATCATGGACAAGGGCATCATCATCACGGGCGGGGGTTCGCTCCTGCGCAACCTCGACCGGAGGCTCTCCGAGGAGACAGGCCTTCCCATTTCGTACGCCGACGACCCCCTGGCGTCTGTGGCCCTCGGCACGGGGGCGATGCTCACGGATATGGATTTGTTGAGGAAGATCAGCATCACGTGAGGAGGCCGGTCGTCGGTAGACGGAAGACGGGAGACGAGCCCTACGCGTAAGTCTTCGTCTGCCCTCTACCGTCTCTCGTCTACCGCACAATGAGACCCCAGAAGCTCCACGCCGAGATCGCCGCCGCCAATCCTCGCCGCGGAGGGGCCGTCCTCGTGATGATTCTGGTCGCCTGCTTGCTCATCCTTTCCGCGCAGACGCAGGCCCGGGGCGGGCGCGGCACCGTTCTCCAATCGTGGATCCTCTCGGTCTCCGCGCCCGTGGCGGCGGCGGTGGGTGCGCTGTCGCATGGGGCGTCCAACGCCGTCTCTTCGACGCTGGCGCTGTTCCACGCGCGCGAGGAAAACGAACGGTTGCGGCGCGACCTCGATGCGCGCGAGCGCGAGCTCTTCCGCCTGCGCGCCGAGGCCCGGCAGGGCGCCGAGGAGCACCGGCTGCTCGGGGCGGGCGCGTCCCTGCCCGGCGTCGTCGGCACGGTGCCCATTCTGCTGATCGAGCGGCGGGCCGGAGTGCAGGGCGCCCTGATTGGCGCAGGCTCGGCCGACGGCGTCGTGGCGGGCTCTCCGCTGGCGGTGCCGGCCGGGCTGGTAGGGCGTGTCGTCACGGTGGGCCGAGGCGTCTCGCGGGCGCAATTGCTGCTCGACACGTCCGCGGCCGCGGGGGCGCGCATCGCTCGAACTGGGGAGCTCGGCGTCGTGCGGGGCGACGGCCACGGGGCGCTGATCTTGAACAACATCGCGACGACGTCGTCGGTCGCGCGCGGTGACCTCGTGGAATCGGCCGGGATCGACGGCATCTACCCGAGGGGCGTGCCGATCGGCCGCGTCGAGTCGGTCTCCCGCGGGAGCAAGCTTTTTCTCGAGATCCGGGTCGCGCCGACGGCGGACTTCTCGCGCCTGACGGACGTCCTGCTCCTCGCTCCGTCTCTGGCGGCGAAGGAGAGCGCGGAGCCGGGGCGAAACGCGACGCGATGAAGATCGGCCGCATCGCTCTGCTGCTCGCCGCGGCGATCGTCCTCGAGTTCTTCGTGGGGAGATCCCCCTACCGCTCGTTTTTGCCCGTCGACTGGTTCCTGCTCGCCACGGCGACGGTGGCCCGCAGCGGGGACTTCGTGCGCGCCGTGGCGACCGGCGCCGCGGCCGGCGCGCTCGAGGACGCCGTCTCTCAGCCGCTCATCGGCATGAACGCCTTCGCCAAAGCCGTCATTGGCTACGCGCTCACGCTCGTGTCGGTGCGCGTCGTCTTCGGGGGCGCGCTCGCAGTCGGTGCGGCGCTTTTCGTCGCCTCGCTCGCCAACGAGGCGATCGTCGCCCTGCTCTCCGCCCTTCTCTCCCACTCCCCGATCGTCATCGTTTCGCCCGACGCTCTCTGGCGCGCCGCGGCGACCGGTGTGGCGGGGGGAGCGCTCGAGTCGGCCTGGAACTTTTCGTGGCGCGAGTGGTGGCAGCGGCGGCGGCTGCGGAGGCTGCGGTGACGGGAAACGGGAGACGGAAGGCGGAAGTCGAAATGACGCCGTCGACCGTCTACCGTCTGTCGCCTGCCGGCCGACGGAGGCGGCGGTGTTGAGGATTCGCGAAGACCGCCATGCGCTGGCGCGGCGGATCGAGGTCTCGCGTGTGGCCGTGGGCACGATCCTCTCGCTGCTCGCGGTCGCCTACTGGACCGTCCAGATCGTGCGCGGCGAGTACTACTTCTCGCTCTCCGAGAACAATCGCATCCGCGCCGTCAAGATCACGGCGCCGCGCGGGTACGTGCTCGACCGCAACGGTGCGACGCTCGTCGAGAACGAGCCGGCCTACACGCTGCACCTGTACCGGCGCGAGGCGAAGGACCTCGGCGCGTCGGTGGACTTCATCGTGGGCCTGCTGGGCTTGAACCGGGAGCGGGTGGCCTCGCGGGTCGAGCGGGGCCGCAGGGATCCGGAGTTCGTACCGATTCCGATCGCCGAGAACCTCGGGATCGAAGAGGTGGCGGCGGTCGAGGCGCGCGCGGCCGAGCACCCCGAGTTCGCAATCACGGTCTCGCAGCGGCGCCTGTACAAGCACGGCGGCTCGGCGGCGCACGCGCTCGGCTACCTGTCCGAGGCCACGCCGGAGCAGATCAAGAACACCGGCAACGTCTACGGCGTCGGGGACTGGATCGGGCAGAAGGGCGTCGAGAGCGCTTACGAGCGACTGCTCTCGGGCGCGAACGGGCAGCGGCGCGTCATCGTCGACTCCCACGGCCGTGAGGTCGCCGAGGAGGCGCGCCTGGAGGCGAGCCCCGGGCAGAATCTCTTCCTGACACTCGACCTCAAGCTCCAGGACGTGGCCGAGGAGTACTTCCGGGACAAGGTCGGATCCGTCGTCGCGCTCGACCCGCGGACCGGAGAGATCCTTGCCCTGGTGTCGTCGCCCTCGTACGACCCGAACTGGTTTACGCGGCGCGTGACGTCGTCGGAGTGGAACGGCCTGCTCGAGAACCCCGATCGGCCGCTGCAAAACCGGGCGATCCAGAACATGTATTCGCCCGGCTCGGTGATCAAGCCATTCCTCGCCTACGGCGCGCTCGCCCATGGGCTCGTAGATCCGGAGGCGCGCGTCTTCTGTCCGGGGCACGCCAACTTTTACGGGCGGGAATTCCACTGCCACAAGAAGGGCGGCCACGGCTGGGTCAACCTGCGCGACGCGATCAAGATGTCCTGCGACGTCTACTTCTACAATCTGGGCCAGCGGCTGGGCGTCGACCGCATTCACGAGATCCTCACGTCGTTCGGCTTCGGAGGCTTGACCGGCGTGGACCTCTCGTTCGAGAAGTCGGGCCTCGTGCCATCCGAGGAGTGGGCGCGCGCGCGGCGGGGCGCGCGGTGGTATCCGAGCGAGACCATCTCGGTCTCGATCGGGCAGGGTCCCCTGCTGGTGACCCCGATGCAGGTCGCCCGGGCGCTCGCGGGGCTGCTCGAGGGGGGGCGCCTGCCCACGCCGCACCTCTTCTACTCTTCGCAGGACCCGCGGACGGGCGCGCAGCTGCGATACAAGGCGGAGTTCCACGAGGGCGTTGCGCTTGCGCCCGAGAAGCTGGCGGTCGTCGAGGACGGCATGTGGGCCGTCGTCAACGAGGTCGGCGGGACGGCCTACGGCTCGCGCGTCGCGGGCGTCGAGATGGGCGGAAAAACCGGCACCGCGCAGGTGATCGGCCGGGAGGCGACGGTGCGGGCCGGCGCCGACAAGTCCAGGTTGCAGGACCACGCCTGGTTCGCGGGGTTCGGTCCGGTGAACGACCCGCAGATGGTCGTGTTGGTCTTCGTCGAGAACGGCGGGCACGGCAACCTCGCCGCTGCGCCCTTGGCCAAGCTGCTGTTCGAAACGCGGTTCGGCGTCGTGCCGAAGGCGCCGCCGGCGCCGGCGGTGCGGGCCGCGGCGCCCGCTTCGCCCGGGCTCGAGCGCGCGGCGCGCCGGGAGGCGCCCTGATCGGCCGGGCTCTTCCGGGCGGACGGCGGCTCGACCTCGTCGTGCTCGGCTGCGCGCTCGCCCTCGCGGCCCTCGGTGTGCTGTTCGTCGCGTCCGCGACCGGGGGAACGCGCTTCGAGGGCCTTGCGGGGCGCCAGGCGATCTGGGTCGCGGTCGGCCTCTGCGCGATGGTCGGCGCCATCCTGTTCGACTACCGGATGCTCTTGAAGTTCTCCTTTGCGATCTACTGCGCGAGCCTCCTGCCGCTCGTGTACCTGCTCGCGTTCGGCGAGCGGATCGCCAACGTCCGCTCGTGGATCCGCGTCGGCCATTTCCAGATCCAGCCGGCGGAACTGTCGAAGATCGCGACCGCGCTGCTCGTCGCCTACCTGTTTGAGAACGAGGACGACGCCCGCCTGCATGCGTCGACCGTCTTCAAGCTCGGCGCGATCGTCGGCATCCCAGCGCTCCTCGTCTTCCTCCAGCCCGACATGGGCTTGGTCATAACGTTTCTGCCGCTCGTGTTCGTAGGGCTCTTTTTCGGCGGGCTGCCCGCGCGCGGCTGGGTCGCGATCGGGGTGATCGTCGTCCTGCTATCGGGCGGCGGCTGGTTCTTCTTGAAGGACTACCAGAAGGCGCGGATCGGGACGTTCTTGAACCCGGACAGCGACGTGCTGGGCTCGGGCTACCAGGTGCGCCAGTCCAAGATCGCGGTCGGCTCGGGCGGGTTCTCGGGCAAGGGCTTCCGCGGCGGCACGCAGAGCCAGCTGCGCTTCCTGCCCGTGCAGCACACGGACTTCATCCTGGCGGTCATCGCAGAGGAGTGGGGATTCCTGGGGGTGATCCTCGTGCTCGCGCTCTTTGCCGGCCTCTTCCTGCGGGCGCTGAAACTCGCGCAGACGGCGCGCGACCGTGGAGGAGTTTTCCTGATCCTGGGGCTGACGGGGATGATGCTCTTCTCGGTCGTGATCAACGCCTCGATGATGATCGGGCTTGCCCCGACGACCGGGATACCGCTGCCCTTCGTCTCCTACGGAGGCTCCTCAGTCGCGACGACCTTTCTCGCCATCGGCCTGATCCTCGGCGTCGAGTACCGCAGGTTCGCCAACGCGTGAGGAAAGAGCTTCTCGTCAACGCGACCCCTCCCGAGACGCGCGTCGCGCTGACCGAGGACGGGCGCGCGGTGGAGGTGCTGCACGAGCGGCGCGGCCGACAGGGCCTCGTCGGCAACGTGTTCCTCGGCCGCGTGCACCGCGTGCTGCCGGGTATGCAGGCCGCGTTCGTGTCCATTGGCCTCGACCGGGACGCGTTTCTCTATGTCGAGGACGCCTCCGCTCGCGTCGCGGACCCCGACTTCAGCGACGGCGGGCAAATGCGAGGCGCGCCGGACGGGACGGCCGCCGACCGCCCGCGGATCGACGACCTCGTCAAGGAAGGCCAGGAGATCGTCGTCCAGGTGACGAAGGACCCGCTCGGCGGCAAGGGGCCGCGCGTCACAGCGGGGATCTCGCTCGCGGGCCGGACGCTCGTCTCGCTGCCGGGGTCCCGGGAGGTCGGCGTTTCGCGCCGGGTGTCCGATGAGGCCGAGCGCGAGCGCCTGCGGCTGATCCTCGAGGGATTCGGGGACGAAGGCGGCTTCATCGCGCGCACCGCAGCGCTCGGCAAGGGGGCGGACGAGCTCGCGGCCGACCGCCGGTACCTGGCGGACCTGGCCGCGCGCATCGTGAGGCGTCGCGAGAGCGCCTCGCCGCCGGCGCTGCTGCACCGGGAGCTCGATCTGGCGCTCCGGGCCGTGCGAGATCTCGCCGGCGACGACTGCGCCGCGATCCGCGTGGACGATGAGGCGACGCACGACCGCCTCAGGGAATTTCTCGATGCCGTCGCGCCCGCGCTCGCGCGGCGCCTCGAGCTCCACCGCGGGCCCGAGCCGCTTTTCGAAGCCTTCGGTATCGAAGCGGAGATCGAAAACGCCCTGAAGAGCCGCGTGGGCCTCGCCTCGGGCGGCTCGCTCGTCATTCACCAGACCGAGGCCCTCGTCGCGATCGACGTGAATACCGGGCGGTTTGTCGGAAAGGAAGGCCTCGAGGACACGGTCTTCGCGACGAACCTCGAGGCGGTCCCGGAGGTGGCCCGGCAGATCCGCCTGCGTGATCTCGGGGGGCTGCTGGTCGTGGACTTCATCGACATGTAGGACCCGGAGCACCGGGCGAAGCTCTATGAGCGATTCGAGGCCGAGCTCGCGCGCGACCGGGCTCGTACGCGCGTGCTGCAGATCTCGGAGTTCGGGTTGATCGAGATCACGCGCCAGCGCTCGCGAGGCAATCTCGAGAGGGTGCTGACGCGCGCCTGCCCGGTCTGTTCGGGCAGCGGGCGCGAGAAGACCGACGTGACGGTGGCGCTCGATCTGCGGCGGGCGCTCCTGTCGCCGCCCCATCTCTTCGCGGTGGGCGAGACCGTGCGCGTGCGCGTGCGGCCGGCCGTCGCGCAGCTCGTTGCCGAGGACGACCCGACCCTGCTCGCCGACGCGGAAGCGGCGCTCGGGGTGCGCCTGGAGCTCGTTCCGGACGAGGGGGTCGACTCCAGTGGCTTCGAGATCCTGAACGGCTAAATCTTTCGCCTTCAATCAGTTCAGTATGGAAATAATCCCGCCCGGCCCCCCGTTGTTAGGGCCAGCACGCGATACCTTCCTTCCCGGCCCCGACACAAATAAGTCGGGGCCGCCTTTTTT
>JANMPW010000576.1:0-1624 GCA_031370065.1 Acidobacteriota bacterium | reverse complement strand
CGCCGCGCCGCTCGCGGACCGCGCTCCCATGTACGACCGTCCGCGCTTGGCCCTCGTGCCGCCTGCGGGGCCGTTCCTCTGGCAAGACGAGCCCGAGCCCGCCGACTACGGCGACTGCCTGAAGCGGCTTCTCGCCTCGCCGAACGTCGCGGAGAAGTCCTGGATCTGGACGCAGTACGACCACATGGTGCAATCGAACACGGTCCAGCGCCCGGGCGGCGACGCGGCCGTCCTGCGCGTGAAGGGGACGAAGAAGGGGATCGCCATGAAGAGCGACGTCAATCCCTTCTTTTGCACGTTCGACCCCTATCGCGGCGGCGCCATCGCCGTCGCCGAGGCCGCGCGCTCGATCGCCGCGACGGGCGCGCGCCCGCTCGCGATCACGGACTGCCTGAACTTCGGAAATCCCGAGAAGCCGGAGGTCATGGCGCAGTTCGAGGCGGCCGTGCGTGGCATCGCCGACGCCTGCCGCGCACTCGAAGTGCCGGTCGTGTCCGGCAACGTGTCGCTCTACAACGAGACCGACGGCCGCGCGATCCCGCCCACGCCCACGGTGGGCATGGTCGGCCTCATGGAGGACGTCGGGAAGCACGTCCGCGTCGCGTTCCGGAAGTCCGGCGACCTCGTCGCGCTCCTCGGCGAGACCCGCGACGAGCTCGGCGCATCGGAATTCTTGCGCACGATCCGCGGCCGCGACGAGGGCCCGTGCCCCGAAGTCGATCTGGATGCCGAGAAGCGCCTCGTCGATCTGCTCGCGACCCTGGCCGAGCGCAGTCTCGTCGCGTCCGCGCACGACGTTTCCGATGGGGGCCTCGCCGTCGCCCTGGCCGAGTGTGCGATGCAGGGCGGCCTCGGCGCTTCGATCGTTCTCGACGGGGCCGCGCGTACGAGCGCACTGCTCTTCGGCGAAACGACCGGCCGCGCCGTGATCTCCTTCGCGCCGGAGAGCGAGGCCGACGTCCGCGCCGCCGCGCGAGAGAAGAGCGTCCCCTTCTCGGCCGCAGGCTGGATCGGCGGCGATCGCCTGCGGATCGAAGCGCGCGGCCGTCCGCTCATCGACGAGCCCGTCGCCGCGCTCACCGACCTCTGGCGCACCGCGTTCGCCCATGCCCCCGAATCGGCGGACGTGCTGTAGGTATCGCCCGGGCCCCATGCCGGCCGCCATCGGCAGGATTCAGATTCTCGGAGCGACCGTCCAGCGCGCCGGATGCGCGATGTCCGTTTCACCGGAGCCGATGATTGCCTTCTACCGCGGTGCCAACGACGCGGCGTTCGAGTCCCGCTGTAGGATCTCCCGCAGTTTCATGCCTCTGCAAACGGGCACACGGCTTGGCCCCTACGAGATCCTCGCGCCGCTCGGCGCGGGAGGGATGGGGGAGGTCTACCGGGCGCGGGACGCGCGGCTGGGGCGCGAGGTGGCGATCAAGGTGCTGCCGGCGGCGCTCGGGTCGGATCCGGAACGCCTCAAGCGGTTCGAGCGGGAGGCGCGCTCGGCGTCGTCGCTCAATCACCCCAACATCGTCACGATCTACGACATCGGGTCGGCGGACTCGGTCTCCTACATCGCGATGGAGCTGGTGCAGGGAGAGCCGCTGCGGGTGGTGCTCGCTGAGGGAGCGCTGCC
>JANMPW010000375.1:0-3440 GCA_031370065.1 Acidobacteriota bacterium | reverse complement strand
AAAAATGCGGCCCCCGCGGCGAGAACGACGTACGAGAGAACACTTCCCCGAATTGCGGCGGCGTCGGGCAGGCCCTCCACGTTGACCGCGCGCAGGGCGAGCCCGCGCAAAAGGGCCCACAGAGTGCGCGCCTGCACGACGGCGAGCGCGGCGGCGAGCGACCAGACCGTCAGCAGCGCACGCTGCGTCCGGTCGGCCCGCGAGGGGTCTGGCGCGCTTTCGAAGTCGTAGAGAAAACGGAACGTCCACCCCGCCGCCAGCCCCGAGAACAGAAGCACAGGCCAGGCGATGGCGTCCACGCCGCCGAAGAGGCGGTCCCCGAGGCCCGCCAGCGGAAAGAGAAACGCGAAGACGACGAGCCCCCGCTCCCTCCTCCATGCACTGAGCAGAGCGAGGGCAAGGGCGACGACGAGGATGGGAAGCCGGGAGCGCGAGGCCGGAGGGAAGCCGATCGCGAAGACGCCGAGGAAGCCCGCGACCGACGCGATCGAGAGCAGGAGCCGCGCGCTCCCGCCCGGTTGCCGCGCCGGAAGGTCGTTCACGCCGCCGACCGCGCTCGCCGCGTCATCCGCGGTGGTACTCCTGGAGCGGGGCCACGCCAGTCGCCTCTTCCTGCCGCGAGCGGATCCCCTCGACCGCCGCCGTCGCTGCGGACAGCGTCGTGAGGCACGGGATGGAGAGTCGCAGGGCGGCGGCCCGGATCGCCGCCTCGTCGAACCGCGAGGCGCTCCCGAGCGGGGTGTTCACGACCATCTGGATCTCGCCGGCCTCCATGCGATCGACCGCGTTGGGGCTGCCTTCGTTGACCTTGTAGACGCGCTCGGCTTCGATGCCAGCCTCCGCCAGCGCCTCGCGCGTCCCCTCGGTCGCACACAGCGCGAACCCGAGGTCCTGGAGTTCCCTCCCGATCGGGATGACCGCCGCTTTGTCATACGGATTGACCGTCAGAAACGCCCGGCCCGAAAGTGGCAGCCGGGTGCCGGAGGCCTCGCAGGCCTTGGCAAAGGCGTCGCCGAATCGGGGCGAGATGCCCATGACCTCCCCCGTCGACTTCATCTCGGGCCCGAGGAGCACGTCCTCGCCCGGGAACTTCCGGAACGGGAAGACCGGGGCTTTGATGAAGAAGTCCACCGGATCACGCTCGGGCGGGAGGCCGAGCGAGCCGAGCGAACGGCCCGCCGCGAGCAGCGCGGCCGCGCGCGCCATGGGCACGCCGATCGCTTTCGACACGAACGGCACGGTGCGCGAGGCGCGGGGGTTGACCTCGAGCACGTAGAGCTTGCCGTGCTGGATCGCGAACTGGATGTTGACGAGGCCCCGCACGGAAAGCCCGACGGCGAGGCGGCGCGTCGCGTCGCGGATCTCCGAGAGCAGCGCCGGGGGCACCTTCCAGGGCGGGAGGACCGAGAACGAATCGCCCGAGTGGATCCCCGCCTCCTCGATGTGCTGCTGGATGCCGCCGATCCACGTGTCCTTGCCGTCGCAGAGCGCGTCCACGTCGAGCTCCACGGCGTCGTCGAGGAAGCGGTCGAGCAGGACCGGATGCTCGCCGGAGCTCGCGACCGCCGCTTCGACGTAGGTCGCGAGCCGTGTCTCGTCGAAAACGACCGCCATGGCGCGGCCGCCGAGGACATAGGACGGCCGCACAACGAGCGGGTAGCCGATGCGCCGCGAGGCCTCGAGCGCCTCGGCGAGATTGCGGGCCTCGGCGTGCGGCGGTGCCGCGAGCCCGAGCTCGCCGAGGAGCTTGCCGAACCGGCCCCGGTCCTCGGCGACGTCGATCGACTCGGGCGACGTCCCCCAGATCGGGTAACCGGCTGCCTCGAGCGCGCGCGCGAGCTTCAACGGCGTCTGGCCGCCGAACTGCACGAGCACGCCCTCGGGCCGCTCGTTGTCGAGGACCGCGGACACGTCCTCGAAGGTCAGGGGCTCGAAGTAGAGCCGGTCGGACGTGTCGTAGTCCGTCGAGACCGTCTCCGGGTTGCAGTTGATCATGATGGTCTCGAAGCCCGCCTCCGCCAGCGCATAGCAGGCATGGACGCAGCAGTAGTCGAACTCGATCCCCTGCCCGATGCGGTTCGGCCCCCCGCCGAGGATGACGACCTTGGGCTTCTCGGTCCGCAGCGACTCGTTCTCGTCCTCGTAGGTCGAGTAGAAGTAGGGCGTCTCCGCCTCGAACTCGGCCGCGCATGTGTCGATCGTCTTGTAGACGGGAAGCACGGCCAGCTCGCGGCGGCGCGTGCGGACCGCGCTCTCGTCGCAGCCCATGGCGCGGGCGAGCGTCCGGTCGGACAGCCCAAGGCGCTTGGCGCCCCGGAGCTGCTCGCGCGTCACCCCGGCGACGCTGCGCCCGGAAAACGACGCCTCGGCCTCCACCATCTGACGCACGCCGTCCAGGAACCACGGATCGATCCGCGTGTGCGCCGCGACCTCGTCCACGCTCATCCCGGCGGTGAACGCCCGGTGCAGGTGGAAGAGCCGCTCCGCCGTCGGCTCCTGAAGGCGCGCAAGCAGCTCCTGCGGTGGCAGCGGGCCGTGGCCGTCGTTCAGCCCGTCGCGCCCGATCTCGAGCGAGCGCACCGCCTTTCCGAGGGCCTCGGGAAACGTGCGGCCGATCGCCATCGCTTCGCCGACCGACTTCATCTGGATCGTCAGCCGGGCGTCCGCGCGGGGGAATTTCTCGAACGTCCAGCGCGGGATCTTCACGACGACGTAGTCGAGCGACGGCTCGAACGAGGCCGGCGTCTTCTTCGTGATGTCATTCGGAATCTCGTCGAGGTGGTAGCCCACGGCGAGCAGCGCCGCGATCTTCGCGATCGGAAAGCCCGTGGCCTTGGAGGCGAGCGCCGAGGACCGCGAGACGCGCGGGTTCATCTCGATCACGACGCGCCGGCCGGTCTTCGGATCGATCGCGAACTGGATGTTCGACCCTCCCGTGTCGACGCCGACCTTGCGGATGACGGCTTTCGCCTCGTCGCGCATCGCCTGGTACTGCCGGTCCGAAAGCGTCATCTGCGGCGCGACCGTGATCGAATCGCCGGTGTGGACGCCCATGGCGTCGAAGTTCTCGATCGAGCACACGATGATCACGTTGTCCGCCGTGTCGCGCATGACCTCGAGCTCGAATTCCTTCCAGCCCTCGACCGACTCCTCGATCAGGACCTCGTGGGTCGGGGACTCGGCCAGGCCGTTCTTGACCATCCGCCGGAAGTCCGCCGCCGTGCGCGCGACGCCCCCTCCCGATCCGCCCATCGTGAACGAGGGGCGGATGACGAGCGGCATGCGAATCTCCTTCGCGATGGCTTCGGCCTCCACGAGCGAGCGCGCGCGGCCGGAGCGAGGGACCTCGGCGCCGATCTCGAGCATCGCCGTCTTGAAGAGGTCCCGGTCCTCGGCCAGGCGCATCGAGTGCTCGTCGGCCCCGATGAGGCGCACGTTGC
>JANMPW010000364.1:0-9042 GCA_031370065.1 Acidobacteriota bacterium | reverse complement strand
CCGCCTCTTTCTCGGCCGATCCCGACCGGCTCCGGCGCTTCGAGCAGGAAGCCCAGGCGGCGGGAGCCCTCAACCACCCGAACATCACGGCCGTGCACGACATCGGATCGCACGACGGGGGGCCGTACATCGTGACGGAGCTGCTCGAGGGCGAGACGCTGCGTGCGGCGCTCGCGGGCGGGAAGCTGTCGAACCGAAGAGCGATCGACTACGCGCTGCAGATCGCGCGCGGGCTGGCGGCGGCGCACGAGAAGGGGATCGTGCATCGGGATCTGAAGCCCGAGAACCTGTTCGTCTTGAACGACGGCCGCGTCAAGATCCTCGACTTCGGTTTGGCGAAGCTCACACAGGCCGAGGGCACCGCCACCAACGCGACGAATCTCCCGACGGAGACACGAGGCACGGAGCCGGGTGTCGTGCTCGGCACGCTCGGCTACATGTCGCCGGAGCAGGTCAAGGGCAAGCCCGCCGATGCCCGATCGGACATCTTCTCTTTCGGCGCCATCCTCTACGAGATGCTCTCGGGCCAGCGAGCCTTCCACGGCGACTCGGCGGCGGAGACGATGTCGGCGATCCTCCGGGAAGAACCGCCGGACCTTTCCGTGACGAACCAGAGCATCTCGCCCGGCCTCGAGCGGATCGTCCGGCACTCCATCGAGAAGAATCCCGAGCAGCGATTCCATTCGGCGCACGACGTCGCGTTTGCCCTCGAGGCCCTGTCGGGACTCTCCGTGCCGCGCTTCGAGGCTTCGTCGCTCCGCGAGCGCCGCCGGTCTCCGTCGCTCGCGGCTGCGGCGGCGCTCGTCGCGGCGACCGCGGCCGGGCTCCTGGCCGGGCGGCTGATCTGGAAGGGGAGTTCGGCTTCTCCTCCCTCGTTCAAGCGGCTCACGTATGGACGGGGGTTCATCGCGTCCGCCCGCTTCGCGCCGGACGGGCAGATGATCGTGTACGCGGCGTCCTGGGATGGTGCCCAACAGTCCCAGCTCTACTCCGTGCGGGTGGAGAGCCCCGAGTCGCTCCGGCTGGCCCTTCCTCCGGGGCAGGTCGAGTCCGTTTCGAAGAACGGCGAGATGCTGATCTTGAATCTCCTCAAGTTCTCGACGGGGTACGCGTGGATCGGCACGCTCTCCCAGGCGCCCCTGTCCGGCAGTGCGCCCCGCGAGCTTCTCGAGGACGTGGGCAACGCGGACTGGTCTCCGGACGGCAGCGCGATCGCCGTCGTGCGCGCGCCCGGGTGGCGTTACCGGCTGGAGTTTCCAGCGGGGAGAGTTCTCTACGAGACGACCGGCTGGATCAGTCATCCCCGGATATCTCCGAAGGGAAACGCAGTGGCATTTCTCGACCACCCGGTCTTCGGGGATGATCGCGGCGATGTTGCGATCGTAGATCGGTCGGGAAAGAAAACGACGCTCTCGACCGGTTGGGAGAGCGCGTACGGGGTTTCCTGGTCGGCCTCCGGTGAGGAGATCTGGTTCACCGCGACGGCGGCAGGCAGCTCTCGTGCCCTCTACGCCGTCACGCCGTCGGGACGCCAGCGCCCCGTGGCGACCACCCCCTCGGGGATGAGGCTGCAAGACATCGCTCGCGACGGGCGCGTACTTTTCGTCGAGAGCAATGCACGGCTCGGATTCCTCGGTCTGCTGCCCGGGGAGACGAAGGAGCGGGATCTCTCGGGCCTGGAGTGGTCCTATGGACCGATCCTGTCCGGGGACGGGAAGACGGCGGTCTTCACGGAGCAGGGCGAAGCGGGCGGTCCGGGCTACTCCGTGTACCTGCGCAAGATGGACGGCTCGGCGCCCGTGCGGCTGGGCGAGGGATGGGCGAGAGCGCTTTCGCCGGACGGGAAATGGGTGCTGACCAGTCTCATCCGCTCGACGCCCTCGCAGATCGTGCTGCTACCGACCGGAGCCGGAGAGCCGAGGACATTCCCGAAGGACGACATCGAGCACACGAGCGGGCAATTCGCGGCCTTCCTTCCCGACGGCAAGCGCATCCTCTTCGAGGGCCACGCGCCGGGGCGCCCGCCGCGCGTCTTCGTTCAGGATCTCGCGGGAGGAGCGGCGAAGCCAGTCACCCCGGAGGGAGTCGAGGCCATGCTCCTCTCGCCGGATGGCACCTCGCTCGTGACTCGCACGCCGGAGGGACTGGCCCTCACTGCCTTGGAAGGCGGAGCTTCGCGCCCGATTCCGGGAGTCTTTGCAGGCGAGAGGCCGTTGCGCTTTACCGCCGACGGCCGGTCTCTGTTCCTTCGTTCCGACTCGAGAGAATTTCCCGCGCGGGTTTTCCGGCTCGACGTCGCTACCAGGCGCCGGGAGGTCTGGAAAGAGCTCATGCCCGGCGACCCGGCGGGCATCACTCTGCTTTCGCCCGCGGCCATCTCCGACGACGGGAAGACAATCCTCTTCGGTTACGCGCGCTCCCTCTCCGACCTCTACCTGGCGCAAGGGCTGAAGTGACCCTCGCCCTGCGGCCCCTCGCTTCAAGCGGGGGGCTTCTCGTTTCACCTAAACGAGCCTCGCCTTCGACCGGTTCCTTTCCTTGATCCAGGGGACTGTTGAGGATAGGCTCGGCTCAAGCCGTCAAGAATGCCGAGCCACTGGTTCGGGCCGCCCCGTGAGAGTTGGTTCTCCTACCGCGGACGCAGGCCTGCTCGGCGCCTCTCTACCACTCGGACAGTCGGGTCCCTTCGCTCTCAGCCACGGTGCAGCCACTCGCCCAAACCTTAGCGTGAAGGAGAAGTGTGATGCTCAGAAAGAGCAATGGGTCCCGCACCATCGGCGTCTGTGGTCTCCTTCTGGCCGGCTTTCTCGCGGTGGCTCGCCAGGCCAACGCCCAGTCCTACACGGTCATTCACCCTTTCGCGACGGACGGGAGTGAGGGCGCACAGGTTTCCACCCCTCTCGTCGAAGGGCCCGGGGGCTTTTATGGAGTCGCCCTGGTTGGTGTCACGGGCTTCGGCACCGCGTTCAAGATCACCGCGAGCGGAACTTTCACGAAACTCCACGACTTCACCGCCGGGGCCGACGGCGGCAAGCCGCTCTACCTCGTCAACGGCGGTGACGGGAACCTCTATGGGTTGACCGCGTTTGCAACGGTCGCGATGGTGAGTTACCCGGGCACATTTTTCAGAATGACACCGACCGGAACGGTGACGACGCTTCATTACTTTGCAGCCGACAACAGCGAGGGATTTCTGGACCCTTCCTCGCTCACACTGGGCAGCGATGGGAACCTCTACGGGACGGCGTGGGCTGGCGGGACGTCTGGCTACGGAACCGTGTACCGGATGACGCTTGGCGGTACGCTGACGAAACTCCACGACTTCGGCCCCTACGGCGACGCGGGGGGAACTAGCCCGACCGGCCTCGTGCTCGGTGCCGACATGAACCTCTACGGGGCAACCCTGGGAGGCGGCGCCAACAATGTCGGCGTGATCTTCAAGATCGCCCCAGGGTACAGCGTCATCCACTCCCTGAGCCTGGCGGACGGCAGCCTTCCCGGCTCGGGCTATACCGCCGTGCCAATGTTTCAGGGCAACGATGGCTCCTTCTACGGAACGAGTTCCGCGGGGGGATCGCCCGCAGATGGCGGTGGATCGGCCTGGAAGGTCACGACGACGGGCGTCCTGACGGTGCTCCATGCGTTCCTGAGCACGGAGGGATACCGTCCGTACGCGGGCGTGATTCAGGCAAACGATCAGAATTTCTACGGATCAACCAACGCAGGAGGGCCGGACGGCCTGGGTGGGCTGTTCCAGCTGACGCCTTCGGGAAGCTATACGGGCTTCCACTTCTTCCAGCTCCCCGACACTGACGGGGCCGTCCCCTTCTCCGCACCGATTCAGGCCGCGGACGGATACCTCTACGGAGCGACGTACGGCGGAAACTCCGGCGTTGGAGTCATCTACAAAGCGTCTCTTCCTCCTTCGGTGTTGACGATCGTCCCCTCGTCCGGGCCAGCCGCGGGGGGCTCCTCCGCCACCATCAGTGGCACGAGCTACCTGAGCGGCGCCACCGTCACCTTCGGAGGAGTCAGCGCCACTGCCAGCGTCTCCAACGTCACGACGATCGCGGCGAGCTCACCGGCGCTCACGCCCGGCACCCTGAACGACGTCACCGTAACCAATCCCGACACGTCGTTCGGCACGGGACAGAAAGCCTGGCTCGCCGACTTCCTGGACGTGGCGCAGTCGGACATCTTCCATTCTTACGTCGAGAAGGTCTTTCGCAACGGCATCACGGCGGGGTGCGGCGCAGGCAACTACTGCCGCAACAATCCGGTCCGCCGTGACCAGATGGCCGTCTTTCTTCTCAAGGCGGAACACGGCTCGAGCTATGTGCCGCCTGTCTGCACGGGAGTTTTTCCGGACGTTCCGTGCCCGGGTGCATTCACCAACTGGATCGAGCAGCTCGCTGCCGAGGGGATCACTGGAGGCTGCGGGGGGGGCAATTACTGTCCGAGCAATCCCGTTATACGCCAGCAGATGGCCGTGTTCCTGCTCAAGACCGAGCATGGCTCGAGCTACACGCCGCCAGCTTGTACTGGAGTCTTCGGTGACGTGCCGTGCCCAAGCACGTTTGCCGACTGGATCGAACAGCTTGCCGCCGAGAACATCACCGGCGGCTGCGGCGGAGGTAACTACTGCCCCTCGGCGGCAAATACGCGAGGCCAGATGGCAGTTTTCCTGGTCAAGACATTTAGCCTGCCGTAGGCGAAGGCAGTCGGCGTCCAGGCCGGAGGTCGATCATCCGAGTCCGGGGCACGAGTTGTTCGGGCTGCTGGCGGTGTGCCGTCAGCGCGGCGGCCGCGGCCCCGGCCGCGCCTTCCACTCCCGAACGTCGAGCTGGAAGTCTTCCACGCGACGGTCCCACGTGTGCTGGCGCAGGGCGCGCTGCCGTGCCCGACGGCCCATGGCGGAGCGGGCGGCTTCGTCCGAGAGGAGCCGCTCGGCCTGGGCGACGGCGTCCTCCGGCGAAGAGAACGCCGCGATTTCCAAGCCCGGCTCGAAGAATTCCGGCAAGCCGGGAAACGACTCGATGAGCGCCGGCACGCCGCACGACGCCGCGAAGAACGCGCGGGGCGTGATCCGGTAGGCGCCGCGGTAGCTTCCCTGCGCATCGTCCAGGAGCGCGGGCTCGAGCGTGAGGCGGGCGCGGTTCAACCCGGCGCGGAGCGTCTCGGGCGTGTCGAGTGGGGGCAGGACCGGCACGCTCCAGCGGGACTCGCCGTCGTAGGCGTGGACGCGCATCCGGAAGCGCGCGGAGAGCGCCGAGACGAGCGCGTCGCGGTACGCCGTCCACTTGCCGTAATAGAGGATGTCGCACTCCGGCGCCACGCGCTCGGAGAAGTAGAGGTCGGGGTCGGTCGCCGGGTCGCACCGCTTCGCCGCGATTCGCCGCAGCGCGTAGTCGGGCAGCGTGCGCGCATCCTGCGTGTAGAAGAGGTCGAACTGCGGCGCGATCGCGATCGACGCCGCGAGACCGTAGGGATCGGAGAGCGCGAAGGCGGCGAGAACCGTCTCCCTCGGAAAGATTCGCAGGGCGCGCTGCGAGAAATGCAAGGCGCCGCCGAGACAGACGACGATGTCGGGCGGCGGGTCCGTGTGCGCGATGACCGCCTCGTCGGGCACGAGCGCGGGCTTTGCGCCGCCGGTCGCGACGAACCCGGCGATGCGGAACGGCTCGACGAGCGTCGTGCGAAATGCTTTCTGGAACGCGCGCAGCGGCGGAAAGAGGTTGTTGCAATACGGCGGCTGGCTCACGTTGCCGAAGAGCAGCAGGTTCGTCATCGCCGGCGCGCGCTCCTGTCCGCGAGAACAGGTGCCTCGGCCGGGGGTACGGATTTCGTTCTCTTGCCGCGTGTGATTGCTGTCACGATTGGCTCAGATTAATCCATGCCGCGGGTGCGCGCGCGCGGGCGTGGCCTAGAATCGGAAATCATGCAAATCCGTCATCCCCGCCCGTGCGCTCTGCGTATCCTCGCCCTGGCCCTGTCGTTTGCCGCGCTGGACGCGCTCGCCCCCGCCGCCATCTTTGGAGCGTCGTCGCTGCGCTTCCATGGCAACGGCACGGGCGACATCGACCGCGTCAGGATCCCGGTGGACAATCCGGCCGACGCCAACCCCGGGCCTCCGGCCGATGTCGGCGCCGCCGACTTCACGATCGAGTTCTGGATGAAGGCTGCAGCCGCGGACAACACCGGGGGAGCGGTCGCCTGCGGCCCAAACGTCAACTGGAAGAACGGCAACGTCGTCATCGACCGCGACCGCTCCGGCGTGGACCGCAACTTCAGTGTCTCGATCGGCGGCGGCAAGATCGTCTTCGGCCTGAGCGGCGACGGCACGGGGGACCGGACAGTCTGCGGCGCGAGCAACGTCCTCGACCAGCAGTGGCACCACGTCGCGGTCGAGCGCCGGCGCTCGGACGGCTGGATGTGGCTCTTCGTGGACGGCGTCCTCGAGGCCCAAGCCGACGGACCGGACGGCGACGTGTCGTATCCGGACAACGCGGTGGCTGCCTCGCCGAACGACCCTTTCCTCGTCCTCGGCGCCGAGAAGTTCGACACGGGAGCGGCCTACGACGGGCTCCTCGACGAGCTCCGCGTCTCTTCGACGCTCCGGTATGCGGGCGAGTTTTCGCGCCCGCGCGGCCCGTTTGCACCGGACGCCGACACGGCCGCGCTCTACCACCTCGACGAGGCGGCGGGCGACGCGGTGGGCGACAGCTCGGGGGCTTCGGGCGGGCCCTCGGACGGCGCGCGCGCCTTCGGCGGCTCGCCCGCGGGTCCGGAGTGGACGACCGAAGTGGCGCCTCTCGGGGGCGCGCCGTCCATAATGCTGACCCCGCTGCCCGGTTCGCTGTCTTCGCCCGTGCAGGTGACCAACGCCCACGACGGGACGAACCGCCTCTTCGTCGTGGAACAGACCGGCACGATCCGCATCTACGAGAACGGCAGCCTGCTCGCGACGCCGTTTCTGGACATTTCCTCCCTGATCACCTGCTGCGGCGAGCAGGGGTTGCTTTCGGTGGCGTTTCACCCGAACTACGCATCGAACGGCTCCTTCTACGTTTACTACATCAACAACATCGCAAGCCCCGGCGACGTCACCATCGCGCGGTACAGCGTCTCGTCGGGCGACCCGAACGTAGCGGATCCCAACTCCGCCCTCATCGTTCTCGTCGTCCCGCATCCGACCAACTCCAACCACAACGGCGGCCAGCTCTTCTTCGGACCGACCGACGGGTACCTCTACATCGGCACCGGGGACGGCGGCTCGGGGGGCGATCCTCCCAACAACGCGCAGAACCTGCAGGTCCTGCTCGGCAAGATTCTGCGCATCGACATCAACGGAGGGGGCCACATGCCGTGCGGCCAGTCGACGCTGATGCCGTACCTCATTCCGGCCTCGAACCCGTTCGCGGGATCGGTCCCGGGTTGCGACGAGATCTGGGCCTACGGCATGCGCAACCCGTGGCGCTTCTCGTTCGATCGCGCCACGACGGACCTCCTGATCGGCGACGTCGGCCAGAACCTCTACGAGGAGGTGGACTTCCAGCCGGCGTCGAGCACGGGAGGCGAAAACTACGGGTGGCGCCTGATGGAGGGGTTCCACTGCTACAACCCCTCGAGCAACTGCAATGACGGGACGCTGACGCTCCCGATCCTCGAGCACACGCACAGTGCGGGCTGGTGCGCCATCATCGGCGGCTACCGGTATCGGGGCACGGCCATTCCCGGCCTCGTCGGCACCTACGTATATTCGGACAACTGCCTGGGCGACATCTACGGCGCCACGCAGGCGGGCGACGGAAGCTGGTCCACGGCTCTGGTCAAGTCCACGACCTACTCGGTGTCCGGCTTCGGCGAGGACGAGGCGGGGGAGGTGTACGTCTGCGATCTCGGCGGGAAGATTTACCGGATCGATCCGTCTCCCTACCCGGTGCCGGGTGCCGCGAGCCTGTCGCCGGCGGCGGTCATCGCCGGCGATCCCGACTTCACGCTCACGGTCAACGGCTCCGGCTTCGTCTACGGGTCGGTCGTCCGCTGGAACGGCTCGGAACGGCCGACGACCTTCGTCTCGGCCTCGAAGCTCACGGCCGCGATCCCTGGAAGCGACATCACGTCGGCGGGCACTGCTTCGGTGACGGTCTTCACGCCGTCACCCGGAGGGGGCACCTCGGGGGCCCTGGCGCTCAACATCAACCTGACCTTTCTCGACGTGCCAACGACCCACTTCGCCTATCAGTACATCCAGGCCATCTATAACGCGGGGGTAACCGCGGGCTGCGGAACGCGGCTCTTCTGCCCCGACGCATCGACCACCCGAGCGCAGATGGCAGTCTTCCTCTTGAAGGCCAAACTGCCTCCGGGCTACACGCCGCCTGCCTGCACGGGGACGGTTTTCAACGACGTTCCGTGCACCGGCGGGGCCTTCGACCCGTGGATCGAGGACCTTGCGGGACGGGGGATCACGGGCGGATGCGGGGGGAACAACTACTGCCCGGACGCCACGGTCACGCGGGACCAGATGGCAGCCCTCCTGCTGAAGACCGAGCACCCGTCCCCTTATGTGCCTCCCGTCTGCGCCGCGATCTTCGGGGACGTGGTGTGCCCGAGCCTGTTTGCCGATTGGATCGAGCAGCTTGCGGCAGAAGGCATCACCGCCGGGTGCGGCGGCGGCAACTACTGCCCGAGCGCCGCGGTGACGCGGGCCCAGATGGCGGTCTTCCTGACGAAGACGTTCAGCCTGCCTCTGCCATGAAGATTGCCGGCCGCACAAAACTGAAGTAATCCACCTTTTCGGAGTTGCTCGGGGCGCCGGTCGGAGTGGCCGGTGTGCCCTCATTCCATTCCGCGGTCGCCGCCGTCGGACCCAAAGGACAGTCCTGTCCGGCGGGTCAGTTTTCGGTTGCACAGTTTTGTGTGCAAGAAGAAATCTCGAAGTAGTTTCCTGTTGACTCGCAAAGTTGCCGGGTGAAATACAATGGTCAGAAATCATGGGGTAGACCATCGTTGTACAGAATTGCAGGTACAATTATTTTT
>JANMPW010000356.1:0-3397 GCA_031370065.1 Acidobacteriota bacterium | reverse complement strand
TTCTTCCGAATGGAGACCGTCTTCTGGGCGCGGGCGCGCACCGCGTCACTCGTTCCGGCATGACCCGATGCTAAGCTTTCGCGCGATGTACGAGCCCGGGTTTCTGCGGCTGCTCGAAACGGGAGAGCTCGAAGAGCGCGTGGAGAAGCTCTACGCGCTGCTGCGCTCGTGCACGGTCTGCCCGCGCGACTGCGGGAACGACCGTCTTGCCGGCGTGCTCGCCTCCTGCGCCTCCGGCGAGAATCCGATCGTGTCGTCCTTCACGGCCCATTTCGGGGAGGAGCCCTCGCTCTCGGGCACGCGCGGCGCGGGGACCATCTTCTTCGGCAACTGCAATCTGCGCTGCGTCTACTGCCAGAACTACCAGATCAGCCAGGACTACCCGAAGCAGAAGACGAACGAGGTCACGGTCCAACGGCTCGCGGAGATGATGCTGTCGCTCCAGGAGCGCGGCTGCCACAACATCGGCTTCGTTTCGCCGACGCACTTCGCGCCTCAGATGGCCAGGGCTGTCCTCCTCGCGGCCCGCCGCGGGCTGTGCCTTCCGATCGTCTACAACACCAACGCCTACGACTCGGTCGAAGTGCTGCGCCTGCTCGAGGGAATCGTCGACGTCTACCTCCCGGATTTCAAGTACGCCGACACGGGCGCAGGCTCCCTCTACTCCAAGGTGCCCGACTACCCCGCGCGCGCGCGCGCGGCGCTCGTCGAAATGTTCCGGCAGAAGGGGTCGCGCCTCGAGATCGACGAAGAGGGGCTCTTGAGGAGCGGCCTGCTCGTGCGTATGCTCGTCCTGCCCAACGGGGCCGCCGGCGTCTCCGAGTCGCTCGCCTGGATCGCCGAGACGCTGTCCCCGAATGTCGCCATCTCGCTCATGGCGCAGTACTACCCGATCCACCGCGCCGCCGCGAACGAGAAGTACGCCGCACTCAACCGTTCGATCACCGGCCACGAGTGGGAGGAGGCCCTGGCGGCGCTGGAGGCGAACTGTCTTTACAACGGCTACCAGCAGGAGCTCGACACGGCCAACCGCTATTACCGACCCGACTTTCGGGACCCCGAAACGCCGTTCCGCGACATTCGCGATTTCCAGTAGGGCGCGACCGCGCTACACTGAACCTCACGCCGGGGGGCGGGGGTATCGTGTGCGGGCCGGGGTCATTTCCCCGGCCCTGTTTTTTCCGGCCCGACCAGCGGCTCGCATGAGTTCACGATCGCGGTCTCGAACCCGGCCGCGACCGTGATGGTCGTCGAGGCAAGCGGCTTTCCCGCGGCGCGCAATTCCAGCCGGTAGTCGCCTGCCGCCGAGAGGAAGCGGCCGGTCTTCACGGTCTCGCGGATCTCGAGGGGCGGCGTTGCCGCCGGAACCGAGAGCAGCGTCTGCTCGGCGCCCCCGGGCGCGACGGCAACGATGAGGGCGCCCTGCGTCACGGCGCCGCCGACGTGGGCGACGAGCACGAGGCGCTCGACGCTGCCCGCGAGCTGCCACCGCGCCTCGCGCGAGGCGCCGCCCGGAACGAAAGCGCGAAGGCTGTCATAGACAGGCTCTTTGCGCCCGGGCTTGACGATCGAGCCGATGGGCATCCGGATCCATCCGCGCACGGCAACCGGATTGCCATCGATCCTGCCCGGAGCGAATTTTGCGCGCTGGAGGGCGGCCTCCGCGAAAGGGGCCAGAGGCGCAACGGAAGTCGCAACGAGCTGGATCCTGGCGACCACGCCGTCGCGGTCGACCACGATTTCCTCGACGACATCGGCCGCGAGGCCGGCCGAGACGTAGGTCTGGGGTAGAACGGCGGACCCGGCCGCGAGCAGCGCGGGAGGGGAGAGTCCCGCGCACGGCGGCGTGGCGGCGGCGGGGCCGGAGCTCGCGCAGCCGAGGGCCGCGGCGAGGCCGCAAGCCGCCATCCCCCGGAGCAGGGCGCGAGCGGACGTCACGACCGGGGGATGACGAACCGGAAGTGGTCCGGGTCGGCCGCGAGCCAGAACTGGCCGCCGCCGGCGGGCGACCCGTTGACAATGAACTGCAGCGCCCAGACGCCGTCCTCCCAATCCTTGCCGATCTGCGCCACGACGGGGATGCGCACTTCGGTCGCGCCGGCCGCGACGGCGACGGGCGGCTGGAAGATCGCGATCTTCCGGCCCTTCGATGACACCGCCTCGACCTTCACCGTGAGCGTGCGCGCCTTGCCGACGGGAGGCAGATCGAGCAGGGCCTCCGCCCGCAGCGCGGGGTCTTTGCCTCGATGGATCGGGAAGCCCTCGGGTGCGGTCTTCCTGCCCGCTGCGTCGGCGGGCGAGATCGCGATGTCCCCGAGGATAGGCAGATCGATGCGGCCCCGCTTGTCGCCCTGGATCCGGACGCGCACGCCGACGTTGGCGAAGATCTCGATCGGCTTACCGTCCTTCGTAGCCGGCCGGAACCGCCATTGCTCGACGGCCTCGATGGCCGGCTTGACGAGGCCGTTGTTGCTCGTCGCGACCAGGCGCAGGTCGCTGATCTGGCCCTTCGCGTCGATGCGGCCGGCGAGCAGGACGTTGCCCTGGCGCTCGGTCTTGAGCAGGTTCTCGGGATAGACGGGCTCCACGTACTTCGTGCGGACGGCCTCGCGCGTCTCTGCCTGCGCCGCCGGGGCGGCGAATGCGGCGAGGGCGACGAGGGTGCAGAGAAGAATCGGGAGCCGGGGGCGCTGGCGCATGCGGAATCCTTACGCCGCCGGCCCTTCGAGGGCGCGGCGGGCGTGGTACGAGGAGCGGACGAGCGGACCGGCTTCGACGCGCTGGAAGCCCATCGCCTCGCCCTCGCGCCGTAGGCGCTCGAACTCCTCCGGTGTGTAGTAGCGCTCGATCGGCAGGCGCCGCTCGTGCGGTTGCAGGTACTGGCCGATCGTGGCGACGTCGCAGCCCGAGGCGCGCAAGTCGCGCAGCAGCCCGAGGACCTCGTCCTCGCTCTCGCCGAGGCCGACCATGAGGCCGGACTTGGTCCGCATCGCGAGGTTCTCCCGCGTGCGCCTCTCGGCGGCCCGGGAGATCAGCGCGAGGGACTGCGTGTATTTCGCGTCCGGGCGCACGCGGCGATAGAGGCGCGCGACGGTCTCCATGTTGTGGTTCAGGATCTCGGGGGCTTCGTCGAGCACGCGCTCGAGCGCGTCGCCGTCGCCCTGGAAGTCGGGGATGAGCACTTCGACGGTGCAGGCCGGATTGCGGCGCCGGATCGCGCGGATCGTCGCTGCGAAATGCGCGCCGCCGCCGTCGGGCAGGTCGTCCCGATTGACGGAGGTCACGACGGCGTGCGAGAGGCCGAGCTCCTTCGCCGCTTCGGCGACGCGCTCGGGCTCCTCGGGGTCGAGGGAGCCCGGGCGCCCCTTGCCGACCGCGCAGAAACCGCAGTGCCGCG
>JANMPW010000354.1:0-3581 GCA_031370065.1 Acidobacteriota bacterium | reverse complement strand
CGCGGCGGCTCCGGCAGGGTCAGCGCGACCTGCAGCGTCCGGCCGGACATGACGTCGCGTCCTGCCCGGGTCAGTGAGAGAGTCCGATAGACGTCGTCGGTCGCCGACAGGAGCCCTCCCCCCTGTGCCGCGTCGATCCAGGCGCCCACGGTCCGCGGGCTTTCGCCCGCGAGGATTCCCGTGGTCGAGAGGCGGGAGAGCGGCTCGGGCAGCCCTTCGAGGTCGCCCGTCAGCATCGCCACGACCCTGCGTTTGCCCCAGCGCTCCCCGCTTCGGGTCACGCCGGACAGGATCTTGCGCATCCGGAGGAGGTCCTCAACCGACAGCTCGCGCCGGCGCGCGCAGTTGCCGCAAAACCCGCACTCGGGCGGCGTCTCGGGCTCTCCGAAGTAACCGAGGATCGTCGCGCGGTAGCAGCCGGACGAATCGGCGTACCCGATCATGCGGGCGAGCTTGCTGCGGTCGAGCTCGCGCCGGCGTTGCCTGTGCTCCGAGTCGTGCCGAGAGGATGGCGCGCCCGGGCCGCGTTCGTCCGTCTGCTCGATCAAGAACTCCCGCGTGCGCACGTCCACGTAGTTCCACAAGAGCGTGGCATCGGCGCGGCGGCCGTCGCGCCCTCCGCGGCCGATCTCCTGGTAGTAGGCCTCGAGCGAACCAGGGATCTCGAAGTGCACGACGGCCTCGACATCCGGCCTGTCGATGCCCATTCCGAAGGCGTTCGTGGCGCACACGACGCGGACGGACCCGTCCGCAAACCGGTCCTGCACGCGGGTGCGCTCGGACTCCTCCATCCCCGCGTGGTAAGCCTCGGCGGCGAGCCCGGACTGGCGCAGCGCGTCGGCGGCGCGCCCGGCGCTCTTGCGGGTCGCGGCGTAGACGAGGGCCCGGCGTTGCCCGACGAGCTCCGGCAGAATCGCGCGCTTCTCGATCTCGCCGGAGACCCTGCGGACGTCGAGAAAAAGATCCGGCCGATCGAACCCTGCGACGAAGACTTCCGGGTCCTCGAGGCCGAGCAGCCCGACGATGTCCTGGCGAACTTCCGGCGTGGCCGTGGCAGTGAACGCGAGGATCGGAGGCCGGCCGGGGGCGCCGTCGGCGCGGCGGCAACGCCCTGCCGCTTGGGCGAGGGCGCGATAGTCGGGCCGGAAGTCGTGGCCCCATTCAGAGACGCAGTGCGCCTCGTCGACTGCGAACCGTGCCAGCGGCACGTCCGCGAGAAGCGTCCGGAAGGACTCGGACACGAAACGCTCGGGCGCGACATAGAGAAGCTGCAGCCGGCCCTTCCGCATCGCCGCCTCGGTTGCCCGCCGCTCCCCGGGCGAGGCGAGCGAGTGCAGCGCCGCGGCCGCGATGCCCTTGCGGGTGAGCTCGTCCACCTGGTCCTTCATCAGTGCGATGAGGGGCGAAACCACGAGCGTCGGCCCCTCCAGGATCATCGCCGGAAGCTGGTAGCCGATCGACTTGCCCGAGCCGGTCGGCATGACGGCGAGCAGGTCCCGGCCTGCGAGAGCAGCGCGCACGATGTCTTCCTGCCCGGGGCGGAAGGATGCATGGCCGAAGTGGCGTCGAAGAACGGCGCGGGGATCCATGGACGGCATTATGGGTGACAACCCGACCCGACTCGGTATACGCTCCGCCGTTCTCATGAGTGCCAGCGACCCGACACCAGAGCCTGCCCGCCGCGCCGACCGGCGCGCGATCGCCATCGTGGCGCACGTCGATCACGGTAAGACGACCCTTGTCGACGCTCTGCTCAATCAGTGCGGCACGTTTCGCGTCGGGCAGCACGTGGACGAGCTCGTCATGGACTCGGGCGAGCTCGAGAAAGAGCGGGGGATCACGATCCTCGCCAAGAACACGTCGGTCCACTACAAGGACGTGATCGTCAACATCGTGGACACGCCGGGCCACAGGGACTTCGGCTCAGAGGTCGAGCGGATCCTCTCGATGGTGGAAGGCGTGCTCCTGCTCGTCGACGCCTCGGAGGGGCCACTGCCCCAGACGCGCTTCGTCCTGAAGAAAGCGCTCGAGGGCGGCAAGCGGCCGATCGTTCTGATCAACAAGATCGATCGCCCGGACGCCCGGACGGCCGAGGTGGAGGAAGAGATCCATGATCTCTTTCTTTCTCTTGCGACCGAGGAGCATCATCTGGAATTCGAGGTGCTGTACGGGTCGGGCCGCCTCGGCTACGTCTCGCGGGACCCGAACGCGAAGTCGGGCGACCTGAAGCCGCTGCTCGACGCGATCCTCGAGCACATTCCGGCTCCGATCGTGGGCCACGCGCCGTACAAGATGATCGTCGCCAACATCGACTACTCGGATTATCTCGGGCGCCTCGCGGTCGGCCGGATCTTCTCGGGCACGGTCTCCAAGGCGATCGAACTGGCGGCGGTGAGACCGGACGGCTCGATCGTCGAGAAGGGCAAGGCCGGCAAGATCTACATGTTCGAGGGGATCGTTCGCGTCGAGGTGGCCCAGGCCTCGGCGGGGGACATCATCGTGCTCTCCGGCTTTCCGGACATCGAGATCGGGCAGACGATCCTCGACCTCGCCGACCCGACGCCGCTCTCCGGCATCCGCGTGGACGAGCCGACGCTCTCGATGGAGTTCCGCATCAACGATTCGCCGATGTCGGGTCTCTCGGGCAAGTACGTCACGAGCCGCCACCTGCTCGAGCGCCTGGAGAAAGAGCTCGAGAAGAACGTCGGTCTCCGCATGGAGAAGACGGAAGAGTCGGATTCCTTCCTCGTGCTCGGGCGCGGCGAGCTGTCGCTGGCAATTCTGGCCGAGACGATGCGCCGCGAGGGTTTCGAGTTTTCGCTCGGCCGACCGCAGGTCATCTTCCACCGCGGCGAGAACGGCGAGCTGCTTGAGCCTTACGAAGAGCTCGTCATCGACTGCGCGGCGGAGTTCAACGGTGCCGTCATCGCCGCCGTCGGCGAGCGCAGGGGCGAGCTCAAGCACATGGGCAAGCACGGCGATCGCGTCCGCCTCGAGTTCACCATTCCATCGCGCGGCCTGCTCGGCTTCCGCCTCGAGTTCCTGACGCTCACCAAGGGCACGGCCCTCATGAACCATCTGTTCGACCAGTACGGCCCGCATCGCGGGGCGTTGCCGAATCGGATGAAGGGCGCGATGATCGCCAAGGAAGGCGGAACCGTGACCGGGTTCGCCCTCGATCGTCTGGCTGACCGCGGCATCTTCTTTGTGAAGCCCGGCGACAAGGTGTATGCCGGGCAGATCATGGGCGAGCAGGTCAAGGAAGGCGACATGGTCATCCAGCCGTGCGAGAAGAAGCACCTGACCAACATGCGCGCCTCGGGCTCCGACTTTGCGATCAAGCTCCCGCCCGCGCGCGAGCTCAACATCGAGCAGGCCATCGAGTGGATCAACGACGACGAGCTCGTCGAGGTCGTCCCCGCCGCCATCCGCGTCCGCAAGCGCACGCTCGATCACACCGTGCGCAAAGTGAAGGCAAAAACCGCGGGGTAATCCCCTCACCCGAGTATGGGCGGGGTCTATCGCGGGGGCGGGCGGTAGGTGGCCCGGTTGTCGGGCCCCTCCCAGACCGTCACCTCGGC
>JANMPW010000327.1:0-5922 GCA_031370065.1 Acidobacteriota bacterium | reverse complement strand
CCCAGTCCGCCGGCAGCTTCGCGCCCGTGCCCGGCAGCGCCGCGTCGATCACGCCGTGGCGATAGGCGACGACGGCGGAGCCGCGCTCCCGACCCGTCGCCGTCTCGACCACGAGGGCGCGGACCGACGCCGTCCCGAAGTCGAGGCCGAGCGCGCAGCTTCGGGTCACGCGCGGTATTTCGCGGCCTGGTGCCGCTCGAGCGAGTCCTCGAAATCGCCGCAGAGGTTGACGCGAAGCCCGAGCGCGCGCGCCATCGAGGCCTTCCGGACGAGCGCGCGGCGGGCCGTCGCGGCGTCCGGGGCGTACGCCACCTGGATGTGGTTGGCCATGTGCTTGGCCATCATCTGGTCGCGCGAGATCCCGTAGAGGACGGCGTGCATGATCGGCCATTGGGGCGTCGTCGCCTCCCAGCGCCGCTCGGTCTCCTCTTTCGAGAGCCGCACCACGCCGCCGCGCCCGATGTCCATGTGGAGCGCGTGGTCCTGGACGTAGATCCGCGAGAAGACGATCTCGCCGGGCCTGGAAATCCCCTTCAACGTCGAGCCGCCTCGCGGAAAGTACATGGGCGGCTGGCGCTCGCCCCGCGCTCCGGCGTAGCCGTCGATGAAGTGGCTTGCCGGAGCGGCGCCGGAAATCTCGAAGACCCACACGAAGGCGTCCACTCCGCTCTCCTGCACGGGCGCCCCCCAGCGGACGTCGTGGAGCGTCGTCGAGGGATCGATGCCGAGATCGGTCCAAACGCGGTTGGTCAGGAGCGCGTCCACGCCGGCGCACTCGTCCACCTCGTTGAAATGCGGCACCGCCAGCCCCTCGAAGAGCGCTGCGCCTCCGGCGCCGGCGACGGGCGGACGATCGGGATTGTTGAGGAGCCCCTCGGCCAGGTCGGAGGCGACGCACGTGTCTTTCAGGCCCTGCTGGTACTGGATCCCGATCGCGGCGCATCCAAAGTCGGAGGCCATCCGCACCGCGGCGTCGTACATCTTCAGGCCCTCGAGCACCTGTCCCTCCGTCAATTCACTTGCTTCGTCGCAGCCGAGCGCGAACTGCATGCCGCGGCGGCGCAGCCACTCGTAGTGCCGCCGGGCCGCCTCGTCCGGGACCTCGCGCATCGCCGCGTAGAGCATCGACTGTGAGAGGCGCTCCTTGAAAAGCCCGAGCGCGTGGAGTAGCTCGTCGGGAACGATGGCGTTGTACATCCCCATGCAGCCCTCGTCGAAGACGCCGAGGATCGCCTGGTCTTGCCGGAGCGCCGCGCCGAGCGCGAAGCCGCGCACACGGTCGGCATCGAGCTCCTCTCCAAAGGTCCGGTCGTCGATCGCGCGCGCGTGGCTGCAGTCGTGGTCGATCCGCCCGGACTCGAGCCAGCGCCGGATCCCGCCGCGTGCGAAGCCATCCTGGAAGTCCTCGCTCCAGATCGAGCTGTACGGAATGCCCGCCTTCGTGAGCGAGGCGTTGACGTTCAACATGCCGACGAGCCCAGGCCAGAGCCCGCTCCAGTTGGCGAGCGTCAGAATCGGAGCGCGGTGTTTCGTCAAGCCCGGCAGCACGTGGCTCGAGTACTCCCACACCGCCTCCGCCACGATGAGCGGCGCGTCCGGATCGATCTTCCGGAAGAGTTCGATGCCGCGGGCCTGTCCGTCGATGAAGCCGTGCTTCTTGACCGGATCGAACGGATGTCCGCGCACGACGCGGGCGCCCGAGTCCGCGAACGCCTTCCCGACGGCCGCCTCGAGCGCCTCCTGCGCGGGCCAGCAGCGTTGATTCGCGGCAAGCCGTGAGTCCCCGCTCGCGACCAGGACGACGTCTCGACCGGGACCAGAGGTCGGTGTCGTGCTCATGCCCTTACGCGCTCCTTCCGATAACGATCACGCCGAAGAAAGAGTTTGTCGCCGGGGCGACGGCGGAATTCTATGCCGGGCCGCTCAGCGCGGACGGGCGGCAGGAGTTGGCGGCGCGGCGAGGGCCGGCGCGGGCGCGCCGCTCGGCTTCGTCAGGCTGCCGGCCGGATAGAGGAGTACGACGTCGTCGGGCCCGACGAGGTGGAGCTCCTCGCGTGCCACCTTCTCCGCCGGAAACTCGTGCCGGCTCGCGGCCTCGATCGCGGACTTGAGCTCGTCGTTCTCCCTGCGCCGATCGGCGATGTGCCGGTCGAGCGTCTGGACCTCCATGCGGGCGCGCCGCAGTTCGAGCACGCGGCGGTCCGACAGGAGCAGGATGCCCATGATCACCGACGAGATGGCAAGCGAGATGAGAAAGGCCGTCATCGGCCGCGGGCCATGAGGGGCGCCCGCGTCCGCGTCGTCGTGGGTCTTCATCGCGTAAAAGCGGCGCGCCCGGCGAAGGTCCCCGCGGCCTCGAGCTCCTCTTCGATCGAGAGCAGGCGGTTGTACTTCGCGAGGCGCTCGCCCCGGCAGGCCGAGCCCGACTTGATCAGGCCGGAGTTGACCGCGACGGCCAGGTCCGCGATCGTGTCGTCCGGCGTCTCGCCGGAGCGGTGCGAGACGATCGTCCGGTAGCCCGCGGTCTGCGCCATTCGCACGGCGTCGAGCGTCTCCGTCAGCGTGCCGATCTGGTTGAGTTTGACGAGCAGCGCGTTGCCGACCCCGTCCGCGATGCCGCGCGCGAGAATTTCGGGGTTCGTAACGAAGACATCGTCGCCGACGAGCAGGATCTTCTTCCCAAGCTCCTTCGTCAACGCCTGCCAGCCCTTCCAGTCGCCCTCGGCCAGGCCGTCCTCGATCGAGGCGATCGGGTACGCCGCGACGAGCTCCGCCCAGTACCGGATCATCCCGTCGGTCGAGAACGTCTTCTTCTCGCCCTTCAAGACGTACTTGCCGCCCTCGTAGAACTCCGACGCGGCGGGATCGAGCGCGAGCACGATGTCCCGGCCCGGCTTGTGCCCCGCGGCCTCGATGGCCGTCAGGAGCAGCTCGATCGCTTCCTTCGAAGAGGCGATGTCGGGCGCAAAGCCCCCCTCGTCGCCCACGCCCGTCGAGAGCCCCTTCTTCTTGAGGATCCCCTTCAGCGTGTGAAAGACCTCGACGCCGGCCCGCAGGGCCTCGGCGAACGACGGGAACCCGACCGGGCAGACCATGAACTCCTGGGGATCGAGCAGATTGTCGGCGTGCGCGCCGCCATTGATGACGTTCATGAGCGGAACGGGAAGAGTCGTCGCCCCCGCGCCGCCGATGTAGCGATAGAGCGCAAGGCCCGAGGCCTTCGCGGCCGCCCGCGCGACCGCCAGCGACACGCCGAGTATCGCGTTGGCGCCCAGGCGCCCCTTGTTCGGCGTCCCGTCGAGCTCGATCAGCATCCGCTCGATCAGCGCCTGGTCGCGCGCATCCGCGCCGGTGAGCTCCTCGGCGATCTCACCGTTGACGTGCGAGACGGCCTTCCGGACTCCCTTGCCGCCGTAGCGTTTCTTGTCGCCGTCGCGCAGCTCGAGCGCTTCCCGAGTCCCGGTCGACGCTCCCGAGGGAACGCCGGCGCGGCCGACGGCGCCCCCAGACAGGAGCACCTCGACCTCGATGGTCGGATTTCCGCGCGAGTCCAGGATCTCGCGCCCGTGCAGGGCCTCAATTGAAAAGCTCATCGGGTTTCCCGAGCCAGAATCCCCGAACCGCTCCCGAAAATCAACCGGATTCCGCGGCTTGCGGCTTGCTGTAGAGTCGCGCGCAGCGTGCTGACGAAGAGTTCGGCGGGCCTCGTTTTGCTTGCGGCCGCCAGCTGCGCTCTCCTCGCACCGTCCCCCGAGGGGCCGAGGCTCGAGATTCGCGCGCCCGACCTGACGCACCCGCTCACCGAGGCCTTTCCCGCATCGTCGCGGCCGGAGGACCCCGTCAAGAGGGGTGTCTGGCAGCGGATCAACTCGGACCGGGCCGCCGCGGGCCTCTTGCCCGTGGCCTGGGACGAGGCGGCCGCTCGGGTCGCCGACGCCTTCTGCGCGAAGCAGATCCGGGAACAGACCCGAGGCCACTTCCTCATGGACGGCTTTCCTCCCTACGCGCGCACCGCCCTGGCGGGGGTCTTCGGCATGGACTCCGAGAACGCCGTCGCCTGGACGACCACCGCAACGAGCTTCCAAGATCCGACCCTCGGCCTCGCGCTCGCCGGGCAGGAATCCATGATGGCCGAGAAGCCGCCCAACGACGGACACAGACGCACGATCCTCGATCCCGGGGCCACGCACGTGGGGGTCGGCTGGGCGCAGGGCAGCGGCCGTTTCCGGATGGCGCAGGAGTTCCTCAGGCGCCGCCTCGCCCGCCTGACGCTCGAGCAGGCGGCGGGGAATCCGGCGACCGTCCTCTTCAAGGGCCGGACGCTTCCCGAGTACCAGCTCGCGTTCGTCACCCTCGCGCACGAAACGACGCCGCGGCCGCTGACACGGCACCAGGCAAACTCGCGCACGCACTATGAGCTCTCTCAGCCGCGGCTCGCCTTCGTGCCGGAGGGCATGAAGTCCCTCCATGTCCTCGGCGCCGAGACCCAGGACCTGGTTCGCCTGGGGCAGGCCGGCGACTTCTCTTTCCGCTTCACGCCGGGCGCTTCGGGGCTCTGGACCATCGTCTTTCACACCGTGGCGGGGAGGGAGAAACCGCGGCCCGGCAGCGCCGCCGTGCTCTGGGTCGAGAAGGCGGCGGCGCCATGATCACGGTCCTCGTGGTCGGCGACTCGTCCCGGGACTTCGCGTCGCTAGCCGCCGACGACCCCTCCATCGAGGTCCTCGCCGCGTTCGACCTGGAGGAAGCGCTCGAGAAGCTCGCTCGCAATCGCCGCATCGACGCCGTGCTGCTTGCCGGCGTCGCAGATCCGGCCGGCACGGCGCAGGCGATTCACGAAGAGGACCCCGGCGCCCCGCCCCTCTTCGCGCAAGCGTCCGCGACGCCGCTGGCGCGTGTGCGGCAGCTCGACGCCGGGACGCCCGGGGAGCTCCTCCGGGCGATCGTCCACGAGCTCTCGGCGGACCGGTCGTAGGGACGGCCCTTGGGCCGCCCGGGCGGGGCAAGCCCCGCCTCTAGGACCCCAAACCGCAAGGTGCCATTCGTTACAGGACGCCAGGCCGCCGGCAAATAAAAAGGGCGGCCGAAGAGGCCGCCCCGAAGCGCGCGCGGATCGAAAGACCCGCGCCCCTCCTCCTTACGCCCCCGGCGAAGCCTTTCTCGCGAGAACGTATCCCACCGCAGCAAGCAGAAGCACGAGGGCCGCAAGAGCCTTCGGCGACAGCGCCGGCACCGCAGCGCCGAGCGGCGTCACCGTGCCCGTGAAAGAGACGCCCGTGTTGAGCGTCAGGGTGGCGGCCGGGTTGAGCGTACGGGCGGTCCATTCGATCGCGGCGCCGTTGTCCTGGCAGACCGCCGTGTCGACGGTGTCGGAAAGCGTGCCGGCCGAAATCTCACTCCAGACGGTGCCGTAGGCGGTCCCGCTCCACCGGTCGGCTGGCGTCGTTCCGAGGAAGAGGATCACGTACTGCAGCTGGAGGCAGGAGCTGCTGGCGCCGCGGCCACCGGCAGAAGTGCCCTGTAGCACGGAGAATCCGGAGTCGTTGTCGGCGAGGAAGAGATCCGATCCGGTGAACGTGTCCCAGGTCACGGCGAGGTTGCCGCTGTTCGAGAACACGAGAGACATGTTGTACTGGGACGCGCCGTTGACGTACGTCACCGTTTCGGTCAGGCGCAGGCCCGTCGCGCCCGCATCCGCCACGATCACGACGGTGAACGGGTCCACGGCTGTTCCGGTGCCGGTAACCGCCGAGAAAGAAACAGGCGTCCAGGGCGTGTAGCTGTTCGACGCGGAGCCGCACGGATGATTGTTGAAGTCGGGGCCGTAGACCACGCCGCCGAGGGAGACGAAGACGCCGTTGTCGGCGGTCTCTCCGGCCGCGCAGCCTGGCGGGTAGAACTGACCGGTGCCCGGAACGTTGC
>JANMPW010000283.1:0-6529 GCA_031370065.1 Acidobacteriota bacterium | reverse complement strand
GTGGCGCCGGAGCGGCTGAAAATTCTCAACTGGGGATTCCAGAACAGCCTCTACGTTCTCTCGGGCGGATCCGTGCATGGCTCCGAGATCTTCTGGGGCGCCACCCGGGGATCCTCCTCCCGCGGAACCGCCTGGAGAGACGAGATCCGCGAAGGCGGATCTTTCCTGTTGTTTCTCACGCCCGCGGCCCCGTCCCCGCTTTCGGCTGCCTCGGAAGGCTTCACGGAGGCTCTGAAGGACTACAGCGGCCCCCGGAAAGACACCACTTTCTACGACCGGTCGGGCTCTCCCCTGGCCGCGCTCATCGAGATACCGCCGACGCGTGTGCCGGAAGCCAATGAGTGAAGTCTTCACCGTGCCAGAACATTGAACCAAAGGGCATTCGACGCCTGGCCGTCCGGATTGACCACGAAAACGGAAAAGCGTCCCGGCTGAGCATAGAGATCGGATAGCACCACGGCGGTCATCCCTTCGGCGCACCCGAACGTGGTGCGGAGCGGTTGAAAATCAGGAGATGCACGGTCCTAGCCGGTGGTCAGACTCTTCTCCGCGGGATGAAACAAGGTCACAATCACTCGCGCCTACTTGCTCGTCTGGGCTTTCAACTAGTTGTCCCGCCCCGAGGTTTCTCGAGCCGCGTGGTCCGGGGCGGCCAGTTCGAGCTGCGCGATGACGGTCTTCACGCGGGCCTCCCAGCAGTTCTCCCGGCCGAGCGAGCGCAGGCGCTCCCTGAAGGTTGCGTCTTTTCCCCGCTCCCGTGCGATGTCGAGCGCTTGCGCATACTCCTTCGCGTCGTGGACGATCGTGACTTCGGGATAGGCCATGCACTCCGGCATCGGCGTCGTGACGACGGGCTTCCCCCCGGCGAAATACTCGTAGAGCTTCAGAGGCGACGTCGCCGTCGTGATGTCGTTGATGCGGAAGGGAATCGTCGCGACGTCGAAGAGAGAGAGATAACCGGGCAGGAGATGATAGTCGCGCGGGCCGATCCAGCGAACGTTACCGCGCTTCAACATCGGGCGTCCCTGGAGGCTCTGGTCGTACATCGGTCCGATCAGGAGGAAGCTCCAGTCGGGGCGCAGCCGGGCGGCTTCGTCGAGGAGCTCGTAGTCGAACCACTCCGCGAGGGCTCCGTAGTAGCCGGCGATCGGGCGTCCCGCGGCGCGGAACGCCTCGACGTCCCGGTCGTCCGAGGGCGGGGCGGCCTGGCCGGCGAAGCGCTCGTATTCGACGCCGTTGGGGAGGTAAATGGCGTCCGGACGGCGCGTGAGCGCCTGTTCGTGGAGACGCCTGGCGACGCTGGCGACGATCGTGGCCTCCAAAAGGCCGCGTTCGTGGCTGCGTTCGAGAAGGTCCCGGTCGTGCGGGAAGACCGTGAGGTCGTCGATCCAGTCGTAGACGACACGCGTGTCCTTCGGGTAGGCGTCTTTCTGAGCGTAGTTATACGGGAAGGCCCAGAGCAGCGGCGAGGGGATCTGCTCGAGGACTCCGCCGGGCCCGCGGTAGAGGTAGAGGTTCGGCTCGATCTCCTTGAAGCCGTTGACGTTATCGTGGGCGTTTGAGCAGTCGAAGATCGAAACCCAGCCTGCGCGCGCGAACGTCCGCGCCAGGTGATGCGGACGCTGAAAGAGATGGATGCCCCAACCCACGGAGGGCAGGAAGATCACCGCGCCCACGCTCGCGCGGACTCGCCCCTTCACGGCTTCGAGCTGATCGCGATAGAAGCCGAGGTCGGCGCGCTGCCAGAGGTCGACGCCCTCCGCCTTCCAGCTCTCGCCCCACTTCTCCTCGTACTTCTTGCGGTTCTCTTCGAAGAGGGCGAGGTACGCGTCCTTGCCGAGCAGCCGGAACGAAGCCTTCTGCCAGTGGTGGATGAAGGCGTCTCTTGCGCACCGGATATCCCAGCCCTGATCGCGCAGTCGGCGGCTGTAGTCGTCGTCCTCGAACATGCCGACGCCGAAGCGCTCGTCGAGGGGGCCTACACTCTCCCAAACGTCGCGCCGCATGGCGGCGCAGAAGAAGGCAAGCATCGGGATCGGAAAGGTCTCGTCGTCGTGCGCGCGGATCCAGCTGGCGGCCCAGACGGGGAGATCCCGGACGTCGGAGTAGCCGATCTCGACCTTCGCCTCGTTGGCAATGGCATTGGTCACGGGGCCGATCATGCCGAGCTTCGGGTTCGACACGAGATGGCGGGCGAGCGCGGTCGCCCAGCCCCGCGTGACGATCGTGTCGTTGTTGAGCATGACGAGGACGCTGCCGGAGGCCGCGGTAAGGCCCTGGTTGTTGGCGGCCGCGAAGCCGCGGTTGTTCTCGTTCCGGATGACGCGCAGATTCGGGCGCGCGCCTTCGGCCTCCGCGAGGAGCTCGTGGGTTCCGTCCGTCGAGCCGTTGTCGACGACGATGACTTCGAAGTGCGGCCACTCGGTCCGGGCGTAGATGCTCTCGAGGCAGAGGCGATTGAGCTCCCGGTTGTTGTAGGTCACGACGACGATGGAGATCTTCGGAAACAGCCGGGACACGGTTGCCGACATGACCTCGAAGCGCTTTTCCCAGGTGTTCTCGCGCGCGAAGGCGCGGCGCCTTTCGGCCGCCGCGGGGCCCCGGTCGCCTAGGGCGGCCTCGATCTCGGTTTCGAACTCTTCGGCCGTGGAGGCCAGGCGCGCGAGGGGCGACATCGCCTCGAGCTCTGGGAGCGGGACGCACACGAGGGGCTTCCCGGCCGCGAAGATCTCGTACGCCTTGACCGGGTTGGTGGCCTCCGTCAGCGGCGTTCTCTTGAAGGGAATCATGGACACGTCGAACCGCGAGAGCCACCCGGGGATCTCGCCGTACGGCTTCTCGCCTTCGAGCGACACGTTCGGCAGGTCCGGAAGGCCGCCGAGCTCGGCCCCCCAGGTCGAGCCGACGAGCACGAAGTCCCAGTCCGGGCGGCGCCGGGCAAGTTTCTCGACGAGCTCCCCGTCGAACCAGTCGGAGATCGCGCCGTAGTAGCCGACGACGGGCCGAGCGTGGGGCGCCGGCCGCGCCGACGAGAAATGGGCGTAATCGCAGGCGTTTGGCAGGCGGATCACGCGATCCGTGTGCCTTCGGGCCGCAGCCTCCAGGAATGCCGAGGAGGCGAGGACGAGATCCGCGGATTCGAGGAGGGCGCGCTCTTCGTCGAGCATCGCCGGCTCGTTCGTGGAAAACCCCGCGTGATGGTCCATCAGGTCGTAGACGAGCGGCCAGGCGCGCTCGCGGCAGAGGCGTCGGGCGACGGGAGCCCAGAAGGGGAGCTGCACGACGGAGACGCTCGCTGAGATGGACCGGTCCCGGCGCAGGGCGTCGAGGGCGCCGTGGAGGGCGTCCGCGGCCGCTTCGTCGAGACGGTCGCGGTAGACGTTCTTCTGCGGACCGCGGAGCGATACCTCGAAGAGGTTCGGCATCTTCTCGGCGATCTCGTACGGCGGCCCGTCGTCTCGGAACTTCTGGGCGATGTAAAAGACGCGGTGCCCCGCCTCGGCGTAGCGTTTCATCAGCTGCTGCGGCCGCTGGAATCGGAAGTCCCAATCGATGATCGGAAAACAGATCACGTCGTGCCAGTTCTCGATTTCGATCGGAGGCGCCTTGGGAACGGCGCCCACCTCGTCCGGGCCGGCCCAATCCTGCGGCGGGCGGCTCAGGAGCTTCCGGGCCGCTCCAGCGATGCCGCGGCGCATCCTCCAGTAGAGGTCGGCGGTCTTCCAGAGGCGCGAGCTGTGGATTCCGTAGAGCTCCTGGCGGGCCTCGGCGAGCTGCCGCTCGAGCAAAGACTTCTCGTGCGCGTGCGTGTGGAGGGCCGCTGCCAGGCGCTTCTCCGCATCCGCCCGCTCGGCCTGTCTGTCTCTGGCGTCCGCCGCGCGCGCCGCCTCGGCCTCGGACGCTCGGGTGGTCGCCGATGTGAGGCGGGCCTCGAGATCGTTCGCCCGTGCCGTGAGGCGGGCCTCGAGGTCCACGCCGGCCGCCCGGGCCGCTTCGAGCTCGGTCGAGGTCTGGTGTGCGAACAGGATATTCGACCTCACGGCGTCGTCGAAGAGGCTGACAAGATCTTCGGTGATGGCCGGGATAGGAGGCGGCTGTACGAGGAGCGCGGCAGCGCGGCGCAGGTCCTCGTGCGCCAGCTCCCGCATGCGCGCGGCGGCGTCGAGGATTTTCGGGCGAAGCGCGTCGCGGCCCTCGTGCGCGCGGGTCAGCCGGTCGAGCAGGCCGCGGGCCGTGACGTCGCCGATCGGGAGCGCCAAGTCGGGCAGGCCCGTGCGAGCAAAGAGCTCGGTGACTTTCGCGTCGTAGGCGAGGCCCACGTGGGGCACGCCGCCGGAGGCCGCAAAAATGAGCGAGTGCAGCCGCATTCCGAGGACGAGGTCGCAGCCTGCGAGCAGGCCCGCCGTCTCGGCGGGGCCGCGCAGCCCGGTCAGGGCCGCGGCGCGGTCGGCGTGGCGGAGCCGCTGGCGGATGCGGGAGGCGAGATCGAAATCGTCCCCGCCGGCCCAGGGGCTTTTCTCGAACGGCACGAAGAGAAGCGTGCCGCCGTTGCGCTCGAGAAAAAGATCCAGCGCCGCAGCCACTTCGCGCTCCCAGAACGCGGGGTCCGCTCCCATCGCCCAGTTTCGCAGCGCAACCCCCACGATGGGGGTGCGCGGCTCGATGCCCGCTCCGGCGAGAACGTCCTCCGGATGGAGCCGTTCGAATGCGAGCGTGAAGGCGGGGTCGGCCGAAAGAAGGATCCGGTCGGGGGCCACCCCGACCGCGCCGAGCAAGTCGCGCGATCCCGCATCGCGGACGGAAAGAAAGGAGGCCGCCTGACAAACACCGCGGGTGAAGCGCCGGGCGTGCGCGGAATCCAGTGGCCCGAACCCGAGTCCGTAGAGCGCGAGTGGTCTGCGGGAAAGCGCCGCGAGCACCGCTGGCCCTGCGTAAAAACTGATCCCGCCGTGCTGCGGCGTCAGAAGGGTGCCGGGGTGCACCCCCCAGTAGTCTTGAAAGAGGCCGCCGCCGCCGATGATCACGAGATCGCTCTGTCGCACCTCGTCGGCGATCGCAGCCGGATCTTGCCACGGCACCGCCTCGACGCGATACGAGTCGCGCGTGTGATCAGGATTGCCGGAGACCACGACAAACCGTGTCGACGGCTCGAGAGAGCGTAGCCCCGCGAGGAGGGCGGCGAGAATGGCCTCATCCCCGGTGTTGCCGAAGCCGTAGTACCCGGCGACGAGGGCCGTCGGGCGGCTCATCGAAAACCTAAGACCATCGGGAAGAGCATCACGCCGCCTTAGTCTCTCGCAGGAACGCTCCGGCGGCAACCAGCAGCTCGAACCGATATGCTCTTGCGAAAGATGGAAGCGAACGAGCTCGCGTCGTGGGCAAACGGGTCCCGGATCTCGGCGCCTGCGCGTAGTGTGGCAGAGCGCTTCGCCCGCTTTCGCGAGCCGGGCAACGATGCCTACTTCCATGCGCTGGCCGAGCACCTCGCCAGCCTGGTCGAGCACCCCTGCCTGCCCATGTACTTCGAGTACGCGATCACGGCCAACGCCCGCGGCCGCGCCGCCGTCGAACGGCTTTCGCGCGAAACGGGCATCGGAGGGACGCGAGGGTTGTTCGGGCGCCGGCGGCGAGTGCTCGACGTCGGATGCGCCTACGGAGGATTCCTTGTCGCGTTCGCCGAGAAGGGGGCCAGGGTCACAGGGATTGAAATCAACGAGCTGCTGCTCCGGCTCGCTGTGATCAACCTGCGGGCAAGCGGCCTCGACGCGGAACTCGTGAAGGGGGACGCCACCGCGGAGCACTCCGGGTTTCGGGACCGATTCGACGTCATCACGGCCAACGACGTCGTGGAACACGTGCCGCGGCTCGAGAGTTTTCTTCGCAATCTGCGCGACTGGCTCACGCCTACAGGCGTGTCCTATTTGGAGATCCCCAACGGCGCCTATCCGCCGTTCGTCCTGAAGGATGGGCACCACCAGCTCTTCGGAATCACCTTGCTCGACTTCGAGGAGGCGTCGTCGTATTACAACCGACTCTACCCGCATGGAGCGGGGTACGACACCTTCAACTACCTCGACCTGCCGGGTTACCAAAGGGTCTTCGCATCCTCCGGCCTGTCCCTGACCCTCCTCCCCGAGACGCTGGCCCAGGCGAGCGTCGACGGCGTCTTGCAGCAGCTCGTCGAGCTCAAAGCCGGGCTCGAAGCCGGCCTCGAAACGGTCCCCGTGGAGCTGCGGCCGCTCGTGCGCGAGCGCGTCGCGGCTCACCTCGCTCGCGTCGAGGCCGCACCGCGGGAGTCGGCCGAAGACCGTGAGAAGTTTCTCCTCGACTACGGGGTCAGCTTCTGGGTCGTGCTCGCCAGGCGCACCGCATGATCAGCCCATCGGGCTCAGTGCGCTGGTCCGATCTCGACGAGCACGGCCACCGGAGAGCCCGATCGGTCGAAGAACGTGGTGTCTCGACGAGGACCGCCATACTCCTCGAGAGCCTGCCGGAAACCCTTCGTCGCGGGCGAACGCCTCGACGAGCC
>JANMPW010000267.1:0-6396 GCA_031370065.1 Acidobacteriota bacterium | reverse complement strand
AATCGCGCGAGCAGTTCGAAATGCGGACTCACAAGCGTCTGCTCGACATCCTCGAGCCGACGTCGCAGACGGTCGACGCGCTGATGAAGCTCGAGCTCCCGGTCGGAGTCGATGTCGAGATCAAGGCCTTCGGGAAGTAAGGCAGTAAGAGCGAGCAATGGCAGTCAACGGCATCATCGGCAAGAAGGTGGGGATGACCCAGATCTTCACGGCAGACGGCACGGTCGTGCCCGTCACGGTCGTGCAGGCGGGCCCCTGCCTCGTGGTCCAGAAGAAGACCGCCGACAAGGACGGCTACGACGCCCTCCAGATCGGCTTCGTCGGCTCCCGGCCGGATCGCCGCGCCAACAAGGCCAGCCGCGGGCGCTTCGAGAAGGCGGGCGTGGCGCCGATGCGCACGCTCATGGAAGTGCGCGCGGACAAGGGCGACGAGTTCAAGCTCGGCGACAAGGTCCTCTGCGACATGTTCGCGGAGCAGGAGCACGTCGACGTGATTGGCACGTCCAAGGGCAAGGGGTTCATGGGCGTCGTGGCGCGGCACGGATTTAGCGGCGGCGCGGCGACCCACGGCTCCATGTTCCACCGCGCGCCCGGCTCGATCGGGCCCTCGGCGTTCCCCTCGCGCGTCTTCCCCGGCACGCGGTCCTCGGGCCGCCTGGGCGGGCGCCAATCCACGACGAAGAACCTCGTCGTCGTGCGCGTCGATCTCGAAAAGAACCTCCTGTACATCTCCGGACCGGTCCCGGGCGCCCGCAACTCGATCATCAAGATCGTGCGCTCGAGCTTCGCGAAGAAGGCATAAGGCTATAGACGCATGGCTAAGATCCCCGTTTGGAACTGGAAGAGAGAGCAGGTGGGCGAGGTCGCCCTGCCCGCCGGTGTCTTCGACTATCCGTACCGCAAGCACCTCGTGTGGGAGGTCGTGAAGGCCTACCTCGCCGGACAGCGCGCGGGCACGCACAAGACCAAGGTGCGCTCCGAGGTGTCGGGCTCCGGCAAGAAGCCCTTCAAGCAGAAGGGAACCGGCCGCGCCCGCCAGGGCGGCAGTCGCCCGCCGATCCACCGCCACGGCGGGACATCCCACGGGCCGCGGCCGCGCTCCTACGCTCAGGACCTGTCGGTCGGGGAAAAGAAGAACGCCCTGAAGGCCGTTCTCTCCCGGCGCGTGGCCGAGGAGCGGATCGTCGTGCTGGACAAGATGGACCTGGCCAGCCACAAGACGAGGGACTTGAAGGCCGCGCTCGGAACGCTCGGGATCGAGGGCAAGGCCCTCTTCGTGGACTCGCGCGACAACGCGAACTTCGCGCGCGCTTCGCGCAACGTGCGGTCGTGGAAGCTCGTCGATCCGCTCGGGGTCAACGCCTACGACGTGCTGGCCCACGCGACCGTGGTGCTCACGAAGACCGCCTTCTCGCGAGTCGTCAAGAACCTGGGAGGCGAGTGATGCTGGCGCAGGAACTGATTCGCAGGCCGCTCATCACCGAGAAGGCGACGCGCCTGAAAGAAGCCTCCAACACGGTGTGCTTCGAGGTCGCGGTCACGGCCAACAAGATCGAGGTCGCCCGCGCGGTGCAGAAGCTGTTCGGCGTCAAGGTCGTCGACGTCCGCATCGCCAATCGCCAGGGCAAGTGGAAGCGCATGGGCCGGTTCCTCGGCCAGCGCAAGGCCTGGAAGAAGGCCTACGTCCGGCTCGCGCCGGATCAGAAGATCGAGTTTTTCGAGGGCGTGTAATGGCAGTCAAGAAGTACAAACCGACGTCCGCCGGCAGGCGGTTCCAGACGATGCACGACTTTTCGGACCTGTCTCCGGTGCGTCCGGAGAAGAGTCTGACGGTCGGGATGCACAATACCGGCGGCCGCAACAGCCAGGGGCGGACGACCAGCCGCTTCATGGGCGGAGGCCACAAGCGCCTGTATCGCATCATCGACTTCCGGCGCGACAAGCAGGACATCCCGGCGAAGGTCGCGACGATCGAGTACGACCCGAACCGGACGGCGAGAATCGCGCTGCTGCACTACGCCGACGGCGAGAAGCGCTACATCCTGGCGCCCAACGGTCTCGAGGTCGGCGCCAAGGTGGTGTCGGGCCCGACGGCGGACATCGTCCCGGGCAACGCGTTGCCCCTGCGCGCGATCCCGCTCGGCACGACGATCCACAACCTCGAGTTGACCCGCGGCAAGGGCGGCCAGCTCGTCCGGTCCGCCGGCGCGGCGGCGCAGCTCATGGCCAAGGAAGGCGCTTACGCGCAGGTGCGCCTGCCCTCGGGCGAGGTCCGCGAGGTGCACATCGAGTGCTACGCGACCATCGGCCAGGTCGGCAACCTCGAGCACGAAAACGTGACGATCGGCAAGGCGGGCCGCAACCGCTGGATGGGCTGGCGTCCGCACAACCGCGGCGTCTCGATGAACCCGGTCGATCACCCCATGGGAGGCGGCGAAGGCAAGACCTCGGGCGGACGCCATCCGACCTCGCCCTGGGGCTGGAAGACCAAGGGCATGAAGACCCGTAACAACAAGCGGACCGACGGATTCATCGTCCGTCGCCGCAAGTCGAAGGCATAACCGATGACGCGCTCGATCAAGAAGGGCCCCTTCGTGGACGACCACCTCGTGAAGAAGGTGGCCGCGTTGAACGCCACCCGGGAGAAGAAGGTCATCAAGACCTGGTCCCGGCGCTCGACCATCATCCCGGACATGGTCGGCCACACGATCGCGGTCCACAATGGCCGCAAGTTCATCCCGGTGTACGTCGCCGAGAACATGGTCGGACACAAGCTCGGCGAATTCGCGCTGACGCGCATCTTCAAGGGCCACGGCGGCAAGAAGGCTGCCGAAACCGGTGCCGCCGTCGGCGGCAAGCCGGTCTCGGCACCGGGCGCCGCTCCCGCCGCCACGGCGCCGAAGGGCTAAGGGACCGTCATGAAAGCGTCCGCCAAACTCCGGTACATGAAAGGCTCCGCGCAGAAGGTGCGGCTCGTCGCCGACCTCGTGCGCGGGCGCAAGGTCAACGACGCCGTCGCGATCCTCCGCCACACGAAGAAGGCGGCGGCCCGCGACCTGTTGAAGACGCTGCGCTCGGCAGTCGCCAATGCCGAGCAGAAGGAAGCGCGCCTCGACGTCGACCAGCTCGTGGTCCGGAAGATCACGGTCGACAAGGGGCCGCAGGAAAAACGGGTTCGGCCGGCGCCGATGGGACGCGCGTTCCGCGTCCTGCACCGCAAGAGCCACGTGACGATCGAACTCTCGGATGAGGTGTAAGCGATGGGCCAGAAAGTTCACCCCTTCGGGTTCCGACTCGGCTTCAACCGGACGTGGCACTCGCGCTGGTTCTCGCAAAAGGACTACCTCCGGTTCCTCCACGAGGACCTGAAGCTGCGCAAGGAGCTCAAGGGAAGGCTGTCGCACGCCGGCGTGTCCGAGATCGACATCGAGCGGTTCGCCGGGAAGCTCAAGGTCAACATCCAGACCTCGCGCCCCGGGATCATCATCGGCAAGCGCGGCGCCGAGGTGGACAAGCTTCGCGACGAGCTGCAGAAGCGGACCAACACCGAGGTCCACATCAACATCATCGAGATTCAGCGCCCGGAAACGGACGCGCAGCTGGTCTCCGAGTCGATCGCCATGCAGCTCGAGCGGCGCGTGGCGTTCCGGCGCGCCATGAAGAAGGGGATCGAGTCGGCGTTCCGCTTCGGCGCGCAGGGCATCAAGATCCGCTGTGCGGGCCGATTGAACGGCGCCGAGATCGCGCGCTCCGAGTGGTACCAGGAGGGCCGCCTCCCGCTCCACACGCTGAAGGCCGACATCGACTATGGCTTCGCCGAGGCGAACACGACCTTCGGCAAGATCGGCGTCAAGGTGTGGATCTATCGCGGCGAGCAGCACAAGGCGAAGTACCGTCGAAAGACGGCCGCCTGAGTCGGCAGACGGTCAACGGAAGACGGAATACGAGCTAAATCATGTTGATGCCATCGAAAGTGAAGTACCGGAAGCAGCAGCGCGGCCGCATGCGTGGCAAGGCCTACCGCGGCGGCACGCTCGCGTTCGGCGACATGGGCCTCCAGGTTCTGGAGCCGGGGTGGATCACCGCCCGGCAGATCGAGGCGGGCCGCATCGCGATGACCCGCGCCGTCAAGCGCGGCGGAAAGATCTGGATCCGAATTTTCCCCGACAAGCCGTACACAAAGAAACCCGCCGAGACGCGCATGGGCAAGGGCAAGGGCGCGCCCGAGGGATGGGTCGCCGTGGTCAAGCCGGGCCGCATCCTCTACGAGATGGAAGGCGTGGACTTTACGATCGGCAAGGAAGCCCTGGACCTCGCCGCCGACAAGCTCGGTTTAAAGACGCGCATGGTGACGCGCGCGTCCGAGATGGAGATCCGATGAAGAAGAAGGAACGCGAGACGCTGGCCCAGCAGGGCGCGGCCGACCTCGTGGAGAGGGAGAAGGAGCTACGCGACGCGAGCTGGAAGCTGCGCCTGCAGAAGTCGACCGGCCAGCTCGAGAACCCGAGCCGATTGAAGGTCATGCGGCGCGACCTCGCGCGCGTGAAGACGTACCAGCGAGCCCTGGAGTTGAAGTCGGAGGCAGGCCAGTGAACGAGACGGTAGAAGTCGAAAAGAAGGGTCGCGCGACCAAGCTGGGCCGCGTGGTCTCCGACAAGATGACCAAGACGATCGTGGTCGAGGTGGAGCGCCGCGTGCAGCACGCGCAGTACACCCGGACCATCAAGCGTACGAGCCGCTTCCACGCCCACGACGAGGCGAATGCCGCCAAGGTGGGGGACCGCGTTCGGATCGAGGAGACGCGGCCGATGTCGAAGCTCAAGCGATGGCGGTTGCGAGAGATCGTGACGAAGGCGCAGGCCTAGGAGCACCGCGATGATCCAGATGGGAACCATCCTCCAGGTGGCGGACAACTCGGGAGCGCGCAAGATCGCGTGCATCCGCATGCGCGGCGGCTCCGCCGGCCAGTACGCGGGCCTGGGCGACATCATCACCGCCTCGGTGAAGGAGTGCGCCCCGGATTCGCCGTTCGTGGAAAAGCACGGCAAGCGCGTCGTGCGCGCCGTCATCGTGCGCACGCGGCGTAATCACCGGCGGCGCGACGGCTCGTACATCCGCTTCGACGACAATGCGGCCGTCCTGATCTCGAATGAGGGCGAGCCGATCGGGACGCGTGTGTTCGGGCCCGTGGCCCGGGAACTCCGCGAGAAGAAATTCATGAAGATCATCTCGCTCGCGCCGGAAGTGCTGTGATGAAGACGAAGGCGAAAGCAAGGATGAAGCCGAAGCTCAGGAAGAACGACATGGTCGTGGTCGTGGCGGGCAAGGACCGGGGCCGGCAGGGCCGCATCCTGCGCGTGCTGCCCGTGGCCGGGCGGGTGATCGTCGAGCGGGTCAACATGATCAAGCGCCACACGCGCCCGAACCCGGCGAAGAACATCGCGGGCGGCATCTCGGAGCGCGAGGCGGCGATCCACATCTCCAACGTGATGCTCGTCGACCCGGACCGCAACGTCCGGACCCGGATCGGCCGGAGGCGGGACGCCGAGGGGAAGCCCGAGCGCGTGGCCAAGAAGAGCGGCGCGGTCCTCGCTTAGGACTCGTAACTCGTAACTCGGAACTCGGAACGAACGAACATGGCAGCGAGACTCAAAGACAAGTACGCGAAAGAAGTCGCCCCGGCGCTCAAGAAAGCGTTCGGGATCGACAACGTGATGGCGGTGCCGCGCCTCGAGAAGATCGTCCTCAACATGGGGCTCGGGGAGGCCGTGGCCAATCCCAAGATGCTCGAGGGCGCCGCCGCAGAGCTCTCGTCCATCGCGGGGCAGCGCGCCCAGGTGACCAAGGCGAAAAAGTCGATCGCGGTTTTCAAGCTGCGCACGGGGATGCCGATCGGCGCGCGGGTGACGCTGCGCGGCGACCGGATGTGGGAGTTCCTCGACCGCCTCATCAACATCGCCCTGCCGCGCGTGCGCGACTTCCGCGGCGTGTCGGGCAAGGCGTTCGACGGGCGCGGCAACTACACGCTTGGAGTGCGCGACCACTTCATCTTTCCGGAGATCGACTATGCGAAGACGGACAAGTCGAAGGGCTTGAACGTGACGATCGTGACGACGGCGGGGCAGGACGACCGGGCCAAGGCGCTCTTGGCCGAGCTCGGCATGCCATTCGCCAAGTAACAAGGAAAGGCGGGGGGCCTTGTGGCCCCCCGAATCCCCAGGAAGATCTATGGCCACACGCGCGATGCGGATCAAGGCGGCGAGGAAGCCGAAATTCATGACGCGGACCGTCCGGCGGTGCCAGATCTGCGGCCGGCCCCGGAGCGTGCTCCGCAAGTTCGGGCTCTGCCGCATCTGTTTCCGACAGAACGCCAACATGGGCTACATCCCGGGCGTT
>JANMPW010000250.1:0-1685 GCA_031370065.1 Acidobacteriota bacterium | reverse complement strand
AAGGAGCCGCCGGACCTTTCGCATACGAACAAGGAGGTCCATCCGGGGCTCGACCGGATCGTGCGGCACTGCCTCGAGAAGAACCCCGAGGAGCGGTTCGAGTCGGCGCGCGACCTCGCGTTTGACCTCGAGGCTCTGTCGGGAGTCTCGACGCCGGGCGCGACAGCCGGAATGCTGCCCCTGCCGGCGGGCGGACAGCGCCGCCTCTGGCCCATCGTCACCGGCGCGGTCCTTTCGACGGCTCTGGCCGTCGGCGTATCGGCTTACCTGGCTGGCCGGAAAGCCGGTGACCGGCCGCCGCCCTCCTTCCGACAGCTCACCTTCCGCCGCGGCGAGATCCTTTCGGCGCACTTTGCCCCGGATGGAACGACCGTCGTGTACTCGGCAGCCTGGGACGGCAAACCCGTCGAGGTCTTCGTTCGCCGGCTGGAGAGTCCCGAGGCGAGACCCTTCGGCCTCGCTGGCGCCGAGGTCCTCTCGATCTCGAGGTCGGGCGAGATGGCGGTGTCGCTAGGCCGATCCGCTACCGCTGCCTTCCGACGAACCGGCACGCTGGCGCACCTCTCGGTTGCGGGCGGGGCCGCTCCGCGAGACATCCTGGAGGACGTCGAATGGGCAGACTGGGCGCCGGACGGAAAGAGTATCGCCGTCGTGCGAATCTCTCAGGGTCGGATGCGGCTGGAATTCCCGATCGGCAAGGTCTTATATGAGACCAACGGTTGGATCAGCCATCCGCGCGTTTCGCCGGGTGGGGATTTCGTGGCCTTCATCGACCACCCGTCTCTGACCGATGACGCCGGATCGGTTGTGCTCGCGGACCTCTCCGGTCGCAAGAAGGCGCTGTCCAAGTCTTTCTCCTCGACGCAGGGTCTCTCGTGGGGGCCCAACGGCAAGGAAGTCTGGTTCACCGCTGCGGAGGTTTCGCTTCGCGCCCTTTACTCGATGTCAGTCTCCGGCACGGTCCGCCTGCGTTCGCGAATCGCGGGCAACCTCACCCTGCGAGACATCTCCGGCGAAGGACGAATGCTCATCACCCGGGACACTTTCCGGACGGAGATGCTCGCTCTCCCGCCGGGAGAGTCGAAGGAACGTGATCTCACGTGGCTCGACTACTCACTGCCGACCTCCCTCTCCTCCGACGGCAGGATGGTGCTCTTCACCGAAGGGGGCGAGGGCGGAGGGGCAGGGTATTCCGTCTACGTTCGGAACACCGACGGCTCGCCGGCCGTGCGCCTTGGAGAAGGTTTCGGTCAGGCCCTCTCACCGGACGGGAAGTGGGCCGTTGTGATCCTGCACCCAACGACGGATCCGCAGCTTGCGCTCTATCCGACGGGCGCAGGCGAGCCGAAACTGCTTTCGAAAGAAGGCGTCACCGTGTTGAATGCGTGCTGGATGCCGGACGGGAAGAGGATTCTGATTACGGCGAGCGAGCCGGGCCGCGGGCTCCGGCTCTACCTGCGTGACGTTGTTGGCGGGAAGCCGCGCGCACTGACGCCGGAAGGGTACAGGGGCTTTCGGTTTGTTTCGCCCGACGGCGCCCTGGCCGTCGTGACGGGCCCCGATCGGAAGACTTATCTCTATCCGATCTCGGGAGGTGAGCCAAGAACGATTCCCGGCCTCGATGCGAATGATCGGGTCGATCAGTTCGGGGTGGATGCCCGTTCTCTCTACGTTCATCGCCAGGG
>JANMPW010000230.1:0-1542 GCA_031370065.1 Acidobacteriota bacterium | reverse complement strand
GGTCCAGCCGTCGAGGACGCCCGCCTCGCGCAGCGCGTCGGGCTCGCTGTATCCGTGGCGCGTCGACAAGGCCTGCCATTCGAGCGTCAGCAGGCGGTGACGCTGCAGATCGCGGAAGGCGCCGTAATCGGTCAGGACATCGAAGCGATAGGAGGTCCGCTCGAACGCGCGCCCCGGACGGTGACGGCGGTTGCCGCGCTCGCCGACGTAGGCCTGCAGCACCGACCCGCGCTCCGCGGCCGTCATGGCGCGGGCCCTTGCGAGCAATTGATCGTCGGGAAGGTCACTGACGGCATACAGGGCGGCCGCGACAATCTTGATCTCGCCGTCGGGATCGAAATCCGTCAGCGTCACTTCGTCGCGCGCTTCTGCCTCGACGTCTGCAAAGAGCATCTCGGCGGTGGATTTCGTGGCCTCGCGCGTCGACGCCAGGTAGCGGCTCCAGCGGCCGCCGCGCTCGGGCTGATCGACGCGTGTCAGGAAAGCGGGGACGAGCTTGCGCAGCTCCGCCAGCATCTGGTCGCCGCACTGCCTGACTTCGTCGAGCGGGTGCGCGCGCATCCGAAGGAGGAGCGCCTCGTAGGCCTGCCCCGTGCCATAGATGCCGACGTTCGACTGCGTTGCTGCCGGCAGCAGGCCGCGGAGCGTGTCGAGCGCCTTGGCGCGGATGGCGGCGCGATGGACGCCCTCGGAGTCCTGCGCCGACCGCGGAAACCGCGCGGCGAAGTGCTGCTGCATCCCGTCGATGAGTGACGCATACGTCTCGAACCCCGCATCCATCGTCGCGACGTAACGATCGCGGAGGGAGCCCTGCACCTCCTCCGGGACGTGATACCGCCAGCGGCCGTGGAGCTTGTCGGTGTAAGGCACGTAGCGGGTCGATTGCTCGAGGTAGGCCATCAGGCGCCCCCACTCGAGGATCTTTGTCAGGACGTTCGACACGTACTCGCACGCGATATGCGCTCCGCCGAGCTGCGCGACCGAATCGTCGCCATAGTCGCTGAAGACCCTGGCGTACAGCTTCTCGGCGCGCTCGACGCCGACCGACGAGGCCCCGGCCTGGATGCCGTCAAGGTTGCCCGCGAACTCGTCGAGGAACAGACGGCGCAGAGACTTGGCGGATCGCGAGTAGCGCGCGAACAGGGCCCCCTTGACCGTCTCGGGCAGGTTGGTCAGGGCAAAGACATGGCTGTCGAGATTGGTAAAGAATGGCTCGAGCGCTTTCCGCTCGTCGGGCGTGAATGTCTCCGGCGACGTGATCACGCTGAGGATTCTACATGAGTCATTTCGTCCACCGGCTCGAGGTGCGGTTTCGCGATTGCGATGCGATGGGCCACACCAATAACGCCGTCTACCTCACGTATCTGGAGCAGGCACGCTTCGCCCACTGGCGCTCGTTGTGGGGCTTTGGGACGCCGGCCCTCTCGCCAGATCTCCCCGGCGTCATCCTGGCGCACGCCGAGTGTGATTACAAACGCCCCGCGAAATACGGGGACATGCTGGAAATCCGGATGGTCGTCGCCGAGATCGGGCGCTCGAGTT
>JANMPW010000220.1:0-4660 GCA_031370065.1 Acidobacteriota bacterium | reverse complement strand
CGTCCACGACGCCTTCCAGGAAAATGCGACGACCACGAACAAGTTCACGTTCGACCTCGGAGCGCGGGCCAATCTCGGAATCGTCAAGCTCGGCATGGCCGGGATCGCCCTGAACCAACCCGAGTTCACGGTCGTCCGCCTACCGGGCAGCCCGGGCAGCGTGCCGCTGCCGCGTCAGGTCCGCGGCGGCGTCGCCGTCGACGTGCTCTCGTTTCTGACGCTCGCGGCCGACGGGGATTTCATCAAGAGCGACACTCTTGCGCCGGGAACCAAGAGCCAGCAGCTGTCGCTCGGCGCCGAGGTGAAGATTCCGTTCTTCGCTTTTCGCGGCGGCGCCACCTACGACCTTGCGGCCGCGAACCCGACCTGGGCGTACTCGCTCGGCCTCGGGTTCGGGATTCCGATCGTTTCCGTCGACATCGGAGTCGTCTGGGGCCCGTCGGGCGGCTTCAACTACAAGAATCCGAACCGCGAGGCCCTCGGCGCGTCGGCGGACGTGAAAGTGCACTTCTAAACGAGTCCCGAGTCCCGAGTCCGAAGACGATGTTCCAAATTCTCGCAAGGGACCCCGCGTCTTCGGCGCGGCGGGGTCTTCTCGAGACCAATCACGCCGCGATCGAGACGCCCTGCTTCATGCCGGTCGGGACACGCGGGGCGCTCAAGGGCGTCGCTTTCGACTGGCTGGAGGATGACGCCTGGGACTGCCGGGTCGTTCTCGCCAACACGTACCACCTCATGGCGCGCCCGGGCATCGAGCTCATCGCACGGGCGGGAGGGCTCCACCGGTTCATCGGCTGGCAGCGCGCGATCCTGACCGACTCGGGAGGTTTCCAGGTCATGAGCCTCGCTGCGCGCCGCCGGATCCTCGAGGAGGGCGTCGAGTTCCGCGCCCTCGAGGACGGGACGAAGCACTTCCTGACGCCGGAACGGGCCATGGAGTTGCAGTCGGGCTTCGGCGTGGACATCGCCATGGCGCTCGACGTCTGCCCGCCCTTCTCGGCCGAGCGCAAGGAGATCGAGGAGTCCTGCCGGCTCACCCTCGCCTGGGCGCAGCGCTCGAAGCGGGCTTACGGCGGCCCGGGTTTGCTCTTCGGCATCCTCCAGGGCGGCACGCATGAAGACCTGCGGCGGCAGAGCGCGGGGCCGCTGACCGACCTCGATTTTCCCGGCTACGCGATTGGCGGCGTAGCCGTCGGAGAATCGAAAGAGGCGATTCGCAACGTGACGGAGCTGTCGGCGGCGCTGCTTCCCGACGGGAAGCCGCGGTACCTGATGGGCGTGGGCACGCCGGCCGACCTGCTCGCTTCGGTGCGCGCGGGCGTGGATCTCTTCGACTGCGTACTGCCGACGCGCAACGGGCGCATGGGCCACGTCTACACCTCGCGCGGCGAGGTTGCGATCAAGCACGAGCGGTTCAAGGAGGACCTCGCGCCGCTCGATCCGGATTGCGAATGCCCGGTCTGCCGCCGGCACAGCCGGGCGTACCTCCGGAATCTCTTCGTTCTGAAGGACTTTTCCGCACCGATGCTGCTCTCGATGCACAACGTCTTCTTCTACCTCGCCTGGATGCGGCGCATCCGCGGGGCGGTCGCCGAGGGCCGGCTCCCCGCGCTCACCGCGCCGCCCGAGGAGAAGTTGCCCGACGGAGCTTGAATCTTCCTTGGAGTTTCTCGGTTCGTTGTTAGTATCGAGAAGAGGGGGAACGACCGTGAAGCTCAACGTCAACGGCAAGGTTCGAGACGTCCAAGCGCCCCCGGATATGCCGCTGCTCTGGGTGCTGCGCGACCTGCTCGGGTTGACCGGCACCAAGTACGGCTGCGGCATGGCGCAGTGCGGCGCGTGCACGGTGCACGTCAACGGCGAGGCGGTGCGATCGTGCGTGCTGCCGGTTTCCGAGGTTGGGGCCCGCGTGGTGACGACGATCGAGGGCCTCTCCGCGGGCGGCCTCCATCCGGTGCAGCGCGCGTGGATCGAGGCGGACGTCGTGCAGTGCGGCTACTGCCAGCCGGGCCAGATCATGGCGGCCGCCGCTCTTCTCAAGGAAGCGCCCAAGCCGAGCGACGCCGACATCGACGCCGCGCTCTCGGCCAGCCTCTGCCGCTGCGGGACCTACCAGCGCATCCGCGAGGCGGTGCATCTGGCCGCGAACATGACTCCGGCGGGAGGCAAGGCGTGAGCGCGCGCTCGGGATTCTCCCGCCGGAAGTTCCTCAAGACCTCGACCGGCCTCGTCATTGCGTTTGCCGTGTTGCCGCGGGGCGGTGCCCGAGCGCTGCAGGCCGCGAGCGCGCCCGCGCCGCTTCCGTCTCCCGATGCCTTCCTGAGGATCGGCGAAGACGACACGGTCACCGTGCTGCTCGCCCATTCCGAGATGGGGCAGGGGATCTGGACCACGCTGCCGATGATGGTCGCCGAGGAGCTCGGGTGCGACTGGTCGAAGATCCGGGTCGAGACCGCTCCGGCGGCTCCCGTCTACGCGCACACGGCCTACGGCGCGCAGATGACCGGAGGCTCGAGCTCGACCTGGTCGGAGTTCGATCGCTATCGGCAGGTTGGCGCCATGGCGCGCGAGATGCTGGTTGCCGCGGCGGCCGCGCAGTGGAAAGTGGCGCCCGCGGAATGCCGCGTGGAGTCCGGCTTCGTCGTGTCCGGCAGCCGCAGGGCGACCTACGGCTCGCTCGCGAAGGCGGCGCAGGCGCAGAAGCCCCCGACCTCCGTGAAACTGAAAGACAGGAAGGACTGGAAGATTCTAGGCAAGCCGACCAGGCGCCTGGACTCGCCGCAGAAGGTGACGGGGACGGCGCAGTTCGGGATCGACGTGCAGATGCCCGGCATGAAGACCGCTCTGGTCGCGCGCTCGCCGGTCTTCGGCGGAAAGGTGAAGAGCTTCCAGGGCGGGAAGGCGAAGGCGGTGCCGGGCGTACGCGCGGTCGTGCAGGTGCCTTCGGGCGTGGCGGTCGTGGCGGACCACTTCTGGGCGGCCAAGCTCGGGCGGGACGCCCTGGAGATCGACTGGGATCTCGGCGCCGGGGCGAGCCTCGATACGTCGGTGATGAGGCGGGAATACCTCGCGCTCGCGGGAAAGGCCGGGGTGAAGGCCGCCGCGGCAGGCGACGTGGACGCGGCGCTCGCCTCGGCGAAGACGAAGGTCGAGGCCGACTACGAGTTTCCGTTCCTCGCCCACGCGACGATGGAGCCTTTGAATTGCTCCGTGCAGATCGGCCCGGACTCCTGCGACGTCTGGACGGGAACCCAGTTCCAGTCCGGTGATCAGGCCGCCGCGGCGAAAATCACCGGCTTGAAGCCGGAGCAGGTGAAGATCCACACGACGTTTCTCGGCGGGGGCTTCGGCCGGCGCGCGAACCCGGCCAGCGACTTCGTCGCCGAGGCGGTCCACGTGGCCAAGGCCGCAGGTGTCCCGGTGAAGGTCGTCTGGACGCGCGAGGACGACATGCGCGGCGGCTACTATCGGCCCATGTGGGCGCACCGGGTCTCGGTCGGCCTGGGCGACGACGGCAAGCCCTCCGCGTGGCGCCAGCAGATCGTCGGTCAGTCGATCATGGATGGCACGCCGTTCGCCATGTTGATCAAGGACGGCATCGACGAGAGCTCCGTCGAGGGCGTCGCGGACTCACCGTACGTCAAGGCCACGCCGCACCACTTCGTGGGCCTTCACTCGCCGAAGTCTCCCGTGCCGGTCCTCTGGTGGCGTTCGGTCGGGCACACGCACACCGCGTTCGTCATGGAGACGATGGTCGACGCGCTTGCGAAGGCTGCCGGTCAGGATCCGCTCGTGTACCGGCGCGGTCTGCTGAAGAGCTCGCCGCGCCACCTCGGCGCCCTCGAGCTCGCGTGCGCGAAGGCGGGGTGGGCAACGCCGGCGCCGGCCGGCCGCTTCCGGGGAATGGCGGTGCACCAGTCCTTCGAAAGCTACGTGGCGCAGGTCGCAGAAGTCTCGGTCGACAGGGGGAAGATCCGCGTGCACCGGGTGGTCTGCGCGATCGACTGCGGCGTCTGCATCAACCCCGCCGGGGTGGCGGCACAGCTGGAGTCGGCCGTCGTGTACGGCCTCTCGGCAGCGCTGTACGGCGAGATCACGCTGAAAAACGGCCGCGTCCAGCAGGGGAATTTCGACGACTACCCGGTCCTGCGCATGAACGAGATGCCGAAGATCGAAGTGCACATCGTCGACAGCGGCGAAAAATCGGGCGGCGTCGGAGAGCCCGGCACTCCGCCGATCGCGCCCGCCGTGGCCAATGCGGTCTTCGCCGCAACCGGAAAACGGCTGCGGCAGCTCCCGCTGAGGCTCGCGTGAGGCGCGCGGCCCTGGCGCTCGCCATCGTCGGCCTCTCGGTCGCGGCGATCTCGTGGTCCGCGCCGCCGCTGGCGCCTGCGTCCGAAAAGGCAGGCCTCGCGGCGTTCGAGACGGTCAAAGCCGTCCTGCAGAACCCCCGCTGCCAGAACTGCCACATCCCGGGCGACGCGCCGCTTCAGTTCGACGCGGGGCTCACGCACGCCCAGGGAGTCCTGCGCGGGTCGGACGGGTTCGGACAGTCGGGGCTCAAGTGCTCGACCTGCCACGGCGCCGTGAATCCGCCCCCGAGCTACGGCGCGCACGTGCCGCCGGGCGCGCCCGGTTGGCGCCTTCCGCCCGAGCACAG
>JANMPW010000212.1:0-2949 GCA_031370065.1 Acidobacteriota bacterium | reverse complement strand
CCTGCGCTACGACCGCGTCAACAGCGCCACGGTCAACGACGCAAAGATGGCGGAGCTCGTCATCGAGACCGCAAGCCGCCTGCTCGGCGAGGAGAACGTCGAGACCGACACGCGCACCCTCGGCGGCGAGGACATGTCCGTATTCCTGAACCGCGTTCCCGGCTGTTTCTTCTTCGTCGGCTGCGCGCGCGACGGCGGCCTGCGCCCGCACCACTCGCCCCGCTTCGACATCGACGAACGCGCCCTGGCGGTCGGCACGACCGTGATGGAAGCAGTGCTGCGCGAGGCTGCGCAGCGGCTTTCGTCGGGCTAACAATCGAGTTCATTCACCGGCGTGCCCCAACGGAAACGGCGCTCCCCCACTCGTCAGTGGGCGTTGTAGCCGTACGGCGCGCCGGGGCCGTACCACTTCCCGTTCGTGAGGTCGTAGTACACGCCGATCTGCGTGAAGGGCAGGCGGAAGAAGTCGAACATCGCGAGCAACCCCTTGCCCCACCAGGTCGTGTCTTGCATGCCCACGGCCTTCAGGATCTCGGGGACGTTCAGGCCGAGCTCGAAGCCGACGTTTTGATAACGCCCGGGGATCTGCGGCACGTAGCCGAACCCCTTCGTGAAATGCGCGACCGAAAGCATGAGGTACCGCGTCAACCCCGGACGGTAGTGCAGGCGGTCGGCGAGGCCGGCCAACTTCACGTCGGCCGTGTAGATCTCGTTCGAGTATCCCGAGCCGAGCGAGGGCTCGTGGTCGACGACGGCTCGCTCCGGGATGTCCGTCGACACCTTGCCGAGCCGGATGCCGAGCAGGTCCTGGAGGTGATTGCGATTGATCAGCAGTCCGGCCGTGGCCCCGAGCACGTCGGCCGTGAGGTCCTGGGCGGAGAACCCGTAGACCGTGATGCCGTCTCCGACTTCCACCACGACGCCCGTCAGAATCGTCACGGCGAACGAAAGCGCGCACGACTGGTTCGGAGAGTGTCCCTGCGCCACGTAGACTTCGTAGAGAAACCGCGAAAGCCCGCTCGACACGACGAAGTGCGAGACCTTGTCAGCGCCGCCGGCGTACGTGTCCCTTCCGAACCAGCCCTCGTTGGTGAAATGGAAGTCCTCGAAGCCGTACCGCCCGGGGCCGGATATCGCGTAGATGCCCCCGAGCACGAGCGTACCGGCGGTCGCGATGATGGTCGGTGTCGTGAAGAGCTTCGGCGCGGCGAGAGGCGTCGGGCCGACCGCGGGGGCAGCAGGCTCCTCGGACCCATCGGGCGCCGGCGCGAGCTCGAACGCGGCCGCGAGCTCCAGCTCGGCGCCGCCGCTCCACGGATAAGAAGCCTCGAGATCGAGCAGGCGCAGCCCGGCGTCTCCCACCGCGTCCGGCTGAGCGTAAAAGCGCGGCGCGGGGGCCGAGGCCGGAAACAGGCGCAGCTCGGTCGACGAAAGACCGGCAGAGAAAAGCAGCGCGGCCGCGGCGACCAGGGCCGCTCGCCCAAGCGCCTCCCGGGTGGGGGCGAGGAAGTCAGGGCCTTTGAGTCGCTGCATGCGTCAGGTGGTTTCGACGCGGCATTATCCACATATTCGCGCCGCTCCGCGAAATTCTGTCGGGGCCGCGCGGCCGGCGGCATAATCCGCCCGTGCCCGCGATGACCCTCGCCGCCCTCGCGCTCTACCTCGTCGCGGTCCTCGCGATCGGAGTGGCCTCCCGGCGCAAGGCCGGACGCGACGAATCGTCCTTTTTCGTCGCTGACCGCTCCCTCAACACCTTCTGGGGCTTCCTGGGGCTGGCCTCGCTGACCACCGGCGGGTCCACGACGATCGCGCTCGCGGCGCTCGTCTACACGCACGGAATCTCGGGACTCTGGCTCGACCTCGCGGGCGCGCTCGGCTTGCTGCTGCTCGGCCTCTTCTTCGCGCGCCGGGTCCGCCGCGAGGGCGCGGTGACGCTGCCGGAAATCCTCGGGCGCCACTACGGCGGCGCCGCCCGCCGGGTCGCCGGCGCGCTCGTCCTCGTGTCGGAGATCGTCTGGTTCGCGCTGCTGACCGAAGCGACGCAGGTCGTGCTGACCGCGGCCTTCGGCCTCGCGCCCATCCGCGCGATCGTTCTCTCGACCGCCGTCTTCGTGGCCTATACCTGCCTCGGCGGACAGTACGCGGTCGTGCGGACGGACCTCCTGCAATTCGGCCTGATGCTCGTCGGCATCCCGGGCGTCGCGCTCTTCTGCGCGCTCGCGGGCGCGAAGGGCCTCGGAGGCCTCCCCGCCGACGTGTGGAGCTTTCCGACGTCCCCCACGTTTTCCGCCGGAGACGTCTTCGCGATGCTGGTGCTCATCGGCCTGCCGCACATGGTCGGCAGCGACATCTACCTGAAGCTGCTCTCCTGCCGCGACGAGGAGACCGCGCGGCGATCCGCCCTGCTGGCAGCCGGGTCCAAGGTGCTTTTCGGTCTCTCGGTCGCCGCGATTGCGCTGGCCGCGCGCAAGGCGCTCGCGCCGGTCGCAGCCGCAGAGGCCCTGCCCGCCGCGGTCCTCGGCTTCGCGCCGCCGGCGCTCTCCGCGCTCGTGCTCGTGGCCCTCGTCGCGACCATGCAGACCTCGGCCGACATCGTGCTGCTGTCGGCGACCGCGGTCACGGCGCGGGACCTCGCTCCCGCACTGCGCGGCGGGAGGCCGCTGCCCCTGGCGGTCTCCCGGCTCTTCCCGCCCCTCTATGGCGCGCTCGGCTTGCTGACCGCGCTCGCGCTCGACCGGGACGTGCTGCGGACGCTGCGGCTCGGCTACTCGATCTTCGCCGCCGGCCTGATACTCCCCACGCTCGCCGCGGTCCAGCCAGCGCGCTGGCGCGTCCCCACCGGAGGTGCCATCGCGGCGATGATCGCGGGCGGCGCCACGGCCGCGGCCGGCCGGTTTTTTCCGTCGCTCGCCGGCGGACGCGATCCGGTCCTGCGGGGGACGGCGGTCA
>JANMPW010000210.1:0-2724 GCA_031370065.1 Acidobacteriota bacterium | reverse complement strand
CTCGACGGAAAGTTCCCCGAGGCGATCGCCGCCTACGGCAAGACGCTCGCGATCGACCCGGAGGACGTCAACGCCCACTACAACCTGATGCGCGTCTATCGCGCGATGGGCGACCGGAAGAAGGCCGACATCGAGGACGCGGCGTACCGCAAGTACAAGGACGACGAGTCGATCCGGGCGATCATGGGCCCGTATCGCCTGGACCACGAGTGGGCCAATCGCGAGTCGCTGCCGATCCACGTCCACGCCGAAGCCGAGCCGCCCCGCGCGGTGCCGCCGCACTGGGTCGCGCGAATCGGGCCGAAGGGGTACGAGACGGACCATGGCTACCTGAACCAGCCGCACGCGCCCGTCCCGGGCGAGGCCGCGCAGTGGTCCTATGCCGTGCCCCACGCCGCGCCCGCCGCCGGGCCGGAACCCGCGCGCGCGCCCGCGGCCCCGTCGGGAGAGTGAGCGTGCGCCGCAATACCCTCGCGCTCGCGCTCGGTCTCGCCTGCCTCGGACTCCTCTGCCTCGGGCTCGCCTGCCGCCGCCCGGCGAAGGAGGCTCTCGCCCCGACGCCGGCCCCGAAGCCCACGCCGCCCCCCGCGATCGCGTACGAGGAGAAGGCGGCCGCGATGGGAATCGATTTCACGCACGTGACGGGCGCCGCCGGCAAGAAATGGATGCCCGAGACGATGGGCGGCGGCGTGGCTGTCCTCGACTACGATGGCGACGGCCGCCCGGACCTGCTCTTCGTCTCGAGCGCCGACTGGCCCGGGGATCCGCGCGCCGCCGGGCAAAAGTCGTCCCTCGCCCTCTACCGCAACGAGGGCAACGACGAGCGCGGACTCCCGCGTTTCAAGAACGTGACGCGCGAGGCTGGCCTCGAACGGGTTTTCTACGGAATGGGGGCATCGGTCGCCGACTACGACAACGACGGCCGTGACGACATCTTCGTCACGGGCCTCGACGGCAACCTCCTCTTTCACAACCGCGGCGGCCGATTCGAGGAGGTCTCGCGGCGAGCCGGAGTCGCGGGCTCCGGATGGGGAACGTCGTCCGCCTGGTTCGACTACGACGGCGACGGGTTGCTCGACCTCTACGTCGGCCGCTACGTGGACTGGAGCCCGGAAAAGGACCTCTTCTGCACGCTCGACGGCAAGACGAAGTCCTACTGCACGCCCGAGCGCTACCCCGGCGCGTCCTCGCGCCTCTACCGCAACCTCGGGGACGGCCGTTTCGAGGACGTGACGAAGAGGGCGGGTCTGTACGACGAGAACCAGAAGGCGCTCGGCGTGGCGCCCTGGGACTTCGACGGCGACGGCCGCGTCGATCTGCTCGTCTCCAACGACACGGCGCCGAACAACCTCTTTCGGAACAAGGGCGACGGGACCTTCGAGGACGTCGGGATCCCGACCGGCGTCGCCGTGGACGAAGCGGGCCGCGCGCGCGGGGCGATGGGTGTGGCGTGGGCCGACACGAAGAACGGCAAGGGCTCGGCGGTCGCGATCGGCAACTTTTCGAATGAGCTGAAGTCCCTCTACTGGACCGACTCGGGCGAGGTGTTTCTCGACGAATCCCCGAGGAGCGGCGTCGGCCCAACCTCCTTCCTCGACCTGACGTTCGGCGTCCTCTTCTTCGACGCCGACCTCGACGGGCGGATGGACCTGCTGCTCGCCAACGGCCACGTGGAGCCAACCGTGCAGGAGGTCCAGAAGGACGTCACGTACCGGCAGCCGCCGGCCCTCTACCGCAACACCGGCGACGGCCGCTTCTCGCTGCTCGGCGAGCGCTCCGGCGACCTCGCGAAACCGCTTGTCGGCCGGGGATCGGCCTACGCCGACCTCGACGGGGATGGCGACCTCGACGTCGTCCTGGTGGAAAACGGCGGGCCCGCGCGCGTGTACCTGAATCCGACGAACGCGCCCGGCAGGAGCGTGCGCTTGCGGTTGACCGGCGCGGGAAAATCCAACCGCGATGCTGTCGGCGCCCGCGTCACCGCCACCATCGGACCGCGGACGCTCACCCAGCAGGTCTCCGGCGGCCAGTCCTACCTCTCGGCCTCCGAGAAAACTCTAACCTTCGGCCTCGGCGACGCCGCGAAGATCGATACGCTCGAGATCCGCTGGCCGGACGGCCGGACGTTGACACGCAAGGACGTCCCGGGAGGCGCACGGCTCGCGATCACTGAAGAAACCCCGTGATGCAGAGCCGGACCACATGAGCGTCGGCGTCCGGCGTGCCGCTGCTCCAGACGCCGCTCGGCTGGCGGAGCTCTCGACCGCGCTCGGCTACCCGATGATCACGGCCGAGGCCGCCCGACGGCTCGCCGAGATCGCCAGCCATCCCGACCACGCGTTCCTCGTCGCCGAGGCCGGCGGCCGCGTCGAGGGCTGGATCCAGGTCAGCCTGGCGCGCATCTTCGAGACGCCCCGCCAGGCAGAGATCGCAGGGCTCATCGTCGACGAGCGTGCGCGCGGCGGCGGGATCGGCCGGCAGCTCGTCGCCGCCGCGGAAGCCTGGGCGCGCGAGCAGGGCTGCCGGGCGATCCGCGTGCGCTCGAACGTGATTCGCGAGCGCGCGCACGCTTTCTACGAGCGCGCGGGCTTCCGAGAGATCAAGACCCAGAAAGTCCTCGAGAAGGACGTCTGAGCTGTCATCCCGAGGAGCGAAGCGAGGGACCCCGTACTCGATGGGGAGGGTCGCGTGTCGAGTCCGGGGTCCCTCGTCGCTGCGCTCCTC
>JANMPW010000201.1:0-5027 GCA_031370065.1 Acidobacteriota bacterium | reverse complement strand
TTCTTTCTATGGGGCCGCGCCGCCGGAAGATCTGCTCGCTCGGCTTCGCGCGAGAGCCGGGCGACGGCTCCGGCCGCCTCGGCCACGGCGTCTCCGAGTGAACAGACCAGGACGAGCTGTCCGTTTTTGAGCAAATCCACGACTTCGCGGTCCGACCGGGCCCAGAGCACGCTCGCGCCCACGACCATCAGGCGCGCGCGGCCGAGGTCGGCGCTCGGTTCCAGGCGCGCCAGGGCCTCCGCGCACCGCCGGATCCGGGCAAGGCCGACGCCGCTCGCGCGCAGGCGCGCGGCCACCCGCAGGCGCACGACATCGGCGAACGAATAGCGTCGCGTCGACCCGTATCCGCTCGCCCGCTCGAGCGAGGGGCGCAGGAATCCCTTCCGGTCCCAATGGTCGAGCTGCCGGGCCGTGAGGCCGGTCAGCCGCGCGACCTCGGCCGTCGAGAAACTCCTTGCAATGACAGTGCTGAATTTCATAGGTGTAATTCAAAAATGTTAGCACAGACAGGCGCAAAACGCCCTTCCGGGGGGCCCGGATCAGGCGATCGGGAGGTCCGTTTTGGCGAAATCGGAGCCCGCGCAGAGCAAGGGCTGGCCCGCGAGCTTCGCGGTGGCGTAGCTGAGGCAGTCGCCGAAGTTCAGAGCCGCGCGGTGATGGCCCTTGCCGTATCGGCGATGGGCGTCCGCAGCAGCCTTCCAGTGTGCGTCTCCGAAGGGCACGACCGCGATCTCGGATTCCATGACGAAGAGTGCCAGAAGGCGCTTTCCCTCCACCCCCAGGCGGGTAGTCAGGACGAGACTCGCCTCCGCGAGCGACGGTGCCCCAACTCCCACGGCCGGTGACTCGGTCAACCGTGCAAAGAGCTTCTCCCACCCCGGCTCCCGGATCAGAATTGCGATCAACGCCGACGTGTCGAGGATCAGACTCCCTCCGGACCGTAGCCGAGAATCTTCTCCTGCTCTTTCTTCGAGATCCTCTTGCCGATCACGGACCGAGGAATCGACGGCCAGATCTCCTCTTCGAGGATCCGTAACAGCTCCTTGCGCTTGTCCCTCCGACCGACGCGGTACGCGAGCCGCTCCTTGCGGTCCGCCAGCGCCGAGCGGATCGCGCCGGTCTTGGAGTCGCCGGTCATCTTCGCGACCTCCGCCGCCAGGCGCTCCGTCTCGGGATCCTTGATGTTCATGGCCACGATGGTAGAATTCTACCATTATGGTAGAAAGATGTTAAGCGCTTTGCTTGCCCTGTCGCTTCGTTTCGCGGCGCTACCCACCCCGGTCCCCGCACCTGCCGGCGGCTACCTCTACCGGACGACACTCATCCAGGCGGCCCCGGGAAAGCTGCTGGAGGTCGTGGACCTCTACAAGGCGGGCTGGCCGGGCGTGAAGGACAGCGGCGACGAGCCACCGATGGCCATGCGGCACAGCCAGGGAGACCGCTGGGACCTGCTCCTGCTCTTTCCAATGGGCAGCTTCGGCGAGTACTACTCGTCCGAGCGGATCGCGAAGCGCCAGAAGGCCCGCGATGCGGCGAACGCGGATCTCGTAAAGCTCGGAGACGACATTGCCTGGCAGGAGGACGTCTTCGTCTTCGGGCCGCCGCTCGAGGAGGTCCGGGGCCAGCTCGGCAAGGCGGGCTTCTTCCACGTCGAGATGTTTCAGTGGCTGCCGGGTAAGGGCAGCGCGCTCTACCGCCAGCGCGAAATGGAGAACGACTACTCGAAGCGCCTGAACCTGCCGCAGAACCTCATCTTCGTCCGCGACTGCGGCGCGCCCTGGGACCTTTTCACGATCGGCGCCTACCGGAACCTCAAGCACTACGCCGAGAGCGCCGACATCCCCGCGGCGACGCAGGAAGAGGCAGCGAAGGCGGCCGGCTTCGACGGGTCAAAGACGATCGGGCCGTACCTGCGGACCCTGATTGCCCTGCATAACGACACGCTCGCCGTCGCGATCAAATAGCCGTTTCGATAGGCGGACTCATCCGGTGCTCACCCGAGCCTCGTGGCGACCCTTGGGAAGGACCGCAGAAGCTTTTCGTCAGAGGTCACGAGCTTGACGCCGAGCTCTTCGGCGAGGACGACGTGCTCGCAGTCGTACGCCGAGCAGTCCGAGGCTTCAACGCGCGCCAGCACCCGTGCCGAAGGGACCGAGAACTCGCGGCCGCGCATCTGCCCTTCCGCCTCGTCCGCAATCTGCAGAGCGGTTCCGAGATTGACATCGCCTCGGCGGAGGCATCCGGCGAGCACGTTGCGAAATTCGGATCGCCACAAGAGGGGCGCGTTCCAGTCCGGATCGCGCTGGAGGAGTCGCTCCGCCTGCGCCGTCCGATCCCCGGGCAGCCAGAGGTAGGCGAGCACGTTCGTGTCCACGACGATCATCGGCGGCCCGAGTTGCGAAAGGCGGAGAGATCCGAATCCGTCAGGCGCCCGCCGACCCGCTCGCGCAGCTTCGTGGCCCGGGCGAGCAGCGCTTCCGGGTCGAGCTTCTGGGCAGTCGTGGCGGCCTCCAGAAGCGCAATGATTTGACTGTTCAGGCTCCGGTGCTGCTGCAGCGCCCTCGCCTTGAGCTGCCGGTGGAGCTTCTCGGGCAGGTCCTTGACGGTGATCGTGGCCATAACGCCTCCAGTGGTTTCAAAGTGGAATCATAACGCATTTATGCGCTTGGCGTCACTTCCTGGCCTTCACCGCGCCGAGCACGCGCGCGAGGGCGAAGCCCGGGTCGAGGGATGGCTTGTCGTAAATGTTCCAGCCGGCGAAGACCGAGATGAGTTCGAGCTCGGGAACCACGATCAGAAGCTGTCCGCCATACCCCCAGGCGGCGTAGGCGTCGTAGGACCCTGCCCCCTTGCGCGAGATCACCCACCACTGGTAGCCGTAGCCGTACGCCTTCTCATTGGTCGTGACGCTTGAGCTCGTCGAGGCCTTGATCCAACCCTCCGGCAGGATGCGCTTTCCGTCCCAGACGCCGTCCTTGAGATACAGGTACCCGATCTTCGCGAGATCCCGAGGCGTGAGATACAGCCCGCCCTCGGTGTCGGCGAGGCCTTTCGGCGTGCGCTTCCAGTAGAAGTCGATGCCGAGCGGCGCGAAGAGGTGCTCCTTTGCGTAGTCGTCGGCCTCTTTCCCGGTCGTCTTCCGGATCAGATAGGAGAGAAGCTGGGTGGTGCCGCTGTTGTAGACGAACACCTTGGCGGGCTCTTCCGCCATGGGCTGATCGAGGACGTACTGGATCCAGTCCTCTTTTCTCTCCATCGCGGCGCAATTGTTGGCGGCGTCGGTGTAGTCGGTCGATTCTTCATCCCAGCGAATCCCGGTCGTCATCGTCAGCACGTCGCGCAGTGTCATCCGCTCGCGGCGCGAGTCCGGCTGGGCTGTGAACGCGGAAAAGTACGGCATCACTTTCGCGTCCACGCCCGGGATCTCCCCGCGGCGAATCGCGATTCCGATCAAGGCGGACGTCACGCTCTTCGAGACCGACTGCATCGTGTGCAGGGCGGTTTGCTTGTAGTAGGGGTGCCAGCCCGGGTCGTAGTAGTTGTAGATCCCCGGAGCGCCCTTGCCGACGAAGAGCCGGTCGTAATCCTGCTTGTAGCTCTTCTCGTAGACGACGCGACCGCGGCGGATGACGAGCATGCCGTCGATGTAGCCGTGCTGGCCCGACGTGAATTCGGAGTCGAGCGCGTCGAGCGCGTGACGGTCGAGCCCCTCGGCTTCCGGCGCCGCCTCCGACCAGGCCTTCGTCGGCCAGGGCGCTCCCGACGAGGCGAGCAGAAGTGCGAGCAGGAACAAGGTCGTCATCGGGTCAAGTGGGGAGCATCCAGATCGCCAAGTCGCGATTGAGGCGCGGATCCCGGGCGCGGTACAGCTCGCCCATTCCATCCGCGCCGAGCGGCGAGAAGATCCCGTAGGTTCCGAGGCGCGCGCCTGCCGAGAGCGTCATTTCACTCGAACCCTTCCATCATCCAGATGTCGCCTCCCTGCGGGCGGAAGCGGTCGAAGAGGATCCATTTTCCATCGGGGGACCACACGGGGTAGTCGATTCTCGAGTCACCATCCTCGAAGGCGAAGACTTGCTCGGGCTTTCCGCCTCGCAACGGTGATGCCCAGAGGGTCTTGTGGGCGACAACGTCCATGACGAGAGATCCGTCGGGCGAGAACGACATGTGGGATCCGCCGATGACTTCGCCTGTTGGCACGGGATCGCCGCCCGCCAGCGGGACCTGCATGGTCTGCGCCTTGCCGCCGCAGGGGCAGCGGAAGGCGATGGCCTTTCCGTCGGCAGTCCAGCGCAGGAAGTGGCCGCCCACGCCGACCGTCGTCAATTGCCTGGGCCGGGAGCCGTCCGCTTCCATGACCCAGACCTCAAGGCGCCCGCTGCGGTCGGACTGGTAGGCGATCGAGCGCCCGTCGGGCGAGTAAGAGGGATTGATGGCGATCGACGGCGGCTTGGTGAGCTCCTTCAGCGCTCCGGAAGCGACGTCGACCGTCCAGATGTCCGCGTTGCCCGAGCGCGAGGAGAAGAAGGCGATGGTCTTTCCTTCCGGCGACCAGTTGGCCTGATAGTCGCCGCCGGGGCCGGTCGTCAACGCCCGCGTGGTTTTGTCGGCGAGCGAGTAGAGCCAGAGGTTCGTCTCTCCCGACCGGTCGGAATTGAACGCGATCGTCTTTCCATCGGGCGACCACGCGCCGCGGCTGTCTTCCCGCGTTGTTGCGACGATCTCCCGGTCAGGACCGGTTGGCCGGCCCGACGCCGGGTCGACGGGCAGCGCCCAGAGATCCGCGTTCTGCTTCAGGATCGCAAACGCCAGCCGCTTGCCGTCGCGAGAGATCGCGGACTCGACGTCCTGGCCCGCGCCCGTGGTCAGCTGCTGCGGCGCCCCGAGGGGCTTGCCGTCCGGCGCCATGGCGGCGCGCCACAGGTTCCAGCCGCCGGTGCGGTTCGACGTGAAGTCGATGAAGCGGCCCGAGGGCGACCAGACCGGCTGGATGTTTTGGAACAGGTCGTGTGTGATCCAGACGAGCT
>JANMPW010000179.1:0-3948 GCA_031370065.1 Acidobacteriota bacterium | reverse complement strand
CACTCGATCTCGGAGGGCGAAGGGACTTCGCTCCACTTGCACGCGCTACTCGCGCATTACCTGATGGAGAACCTGCCCGCCGGGCCCCGCACGGCGCCGTAGGGACGGGGCTAGCGGCGGCCCTTCTTCGGCAGGAGCCGGTAGCCCGCGAGCGTCTTCTCGATCCTGCGGCGCACGTCATCGCGCACCGGAACAAGGGGCAGGCGCAGTGTCTCGCCGCACTTGCCCATCAGCGCCAGCGCGCATTTGACGGGCCCCGGATTCGACTCCAGGAAGTTCATCTCTATCAGCGGCAGGTACTTGCGCTGAAGCTCCAGGGCCGTCTCGCGGTGGTCTTCCAGGGCCGCGCGAACGAGCTCGGACATCTCCTTCGGAATCTCGTTGGCGGCGACGGAGATCAGGCCGCGCGCTCCGAGAGCGACCAGGGCGAGCGCCGTCGCGTCCTCGCCCGCGAAGACCGCGAAGTCTTCCGGCACCGACGCCATGAGCCGGGCGATCTTGCCGAAGTCGGTGGAGGCTTCCTTGAGTCCCGCCACGCGCGGGATCTCGGAGAGACGCAGGATCGTCTCGACGTCGAGGTCCATCGCCGTGCGGGCCGGCTCGTTGCCCACGAGGATCGGCAGGTCGGTCGCGTCGGCGATCGCCGAGAAGTGTCGCACGAGGCCCTCGGGGCTCGGCCGGTTGTACATCGGCGTGACCGACAGGATGCCGTCGGCCTTGGCCGCCGCCGCGTCGCGCGCCCAAAAGACGGCGCGCGCAGTGTGGTTTCCCCCCGCGCCCGCGACGACCGGCACGCGGCCGTTGCCGGCGCGCACGACCGTCGCCGTGACGGCCTTGCGCTCATCGCGGGAGAGCGTCGCCGATTCGCCCGTCGTGCCGCAGGGCACGAGGAAATCGACACCGGAGACGATCTGTCCATCCACGAGCGCCTCGAGGGCGCCGAAATCGATCCGGCCCTTCTCGTCGAAGGGCGTCACGAGCGCCGTGCCGCAACCCTTCCAGTCCACCGTCCCGCTGCTGCCCTTCACCGGACCTCCTTCGAAGCGTAAGTGCTCGCGCAACCGTATAATCGAAGCGCCCCCGATCGATCAAGAAAAGCATGAGCGCGTTGACCGCCGGCCCCCGCTGCCCCAAATGCCGCCGCCCGCTGGCCGCGTGGCGGCTCGATCACTGCGTCTACTGCGGCGAGGCCTTCCCGGCGGAGTTGAAGCAGGGGTTTGAGGCGCCGGACGGGCTCAAGTGGGTCGAGCGTCCGGCCCTGCCGACCGATCTCTCGAAAAAGCTCGAGCTCATGAAGGTCGTGCCGATCGAGGCGCGCCGCAAGTCCCGGTCCCTGGTCACGGCGGTCGGGATTCTCTCCGTGCCGATCTTCGGCGCCATCTTCTACCTGCTCTACTCGTTGGTCCGGCAGCTGTCGCCGGGCACGAGCATCCTCGTCCTCGTCGCCGGCGCCGGCTTCGTCGCCTACCTCGCCCGGATCTTCGCCCGCGCCCGAAGATAGCGGGGTCAGACACCATCCCCGGCTTGCCCCGGCTAAAACAGCGACCGCGGCGGCTCTTCCGGGATCCCGATCCCGAGCTCCCGGGCCAGGGCCCGGACGGTCAGCGGGGCGCAGCCCTCGGCGCGGTTGTTGACGAGCACGAAGGCGTCGGCGCCCGCTTCGGTGATGTGACGGATGAGCCGCACGACGTCGTGGCGCATGTCCTCCCGCGGGGCCTGCAACCGGTCGTACGGGCGAAAGCGGGCGACCGCCTCCTCGTAGGGGACGCCGGGGGCAACGAGGATCCGCGCGACGGCGAACTTGCCCGGCAGCGGCTGCGCCGCCTCCCACTGCTCGAGCAACGCGGGGGTCCGCGTCCACCAGTTGAAGACGTGGGCCGCGCCGCGCCGGCGCAGAACGTCGAAGTAGTCCGGGGCAAAGTACGCCGGTGTGCGGATCTCGACCGCGTAGGCGTGCGCCGCCGGCAGCTGTGCGAGGAACCCGTCGAGCCTCCCGAGAAACTCGGCGCGCCGGGCGGGCGTCGGATGCCACTCGGTCGGGAACTCGAACACGAATGGGCCCGTGTGGCCGCGAAACACCTTCTCGTACGCGGGAAGGACCTCGTCGCGGAAGGCGCGCGCGTCGAGGTACCGCGGGTTGTCCCGCCCCGCCCGCGCGCCGTGGCGGGGTAACTCGGGAAAGCGCGGCATCGTGATCTCCTCCCAGACCTTCGAGACGACCGGGAACCCGGCAGGCAGCGCCGCCGCATAGCGGGCGAGCTGCGTTTCCGAGGGCGGACGGTAGAACGGGAAGTCGAACTCGACTGCCCGAAAGGGAGCAAACCGCGCGTACTCGCGCAGACACTCGACCTTGAACGTCGCCGCGCGGTAGCGCTCGTGGTACACGAGACCCTTCCACCCCTCGTACGCGAAGCTCGCGGTACCAAACAGGATCTCGGACAAGGGAAAAGTATGCCGCACCCGGGGCACGTACAATCGCCCCATGATCCCATTTCGCAGCGCGGCCGAGATCACCGGCCGGCTCGAGCTCGCCGCCGCCTCCGCGGTGCTGCTCGTCGACGCTCCGCCCGTGCTCGAAGAGATGCTGACGGCCGCGGCTTCCCCGGAGCAGTCGATCCGGTCGTCCGAGGCGCGCTACGTGCGCTCGGTCAAGGAGGCCTTCGACCTCATCCTGCTCTGGCAGGAAAGCCGCGTCGGCTCGCGCTCGGTCTTCGACGCCGCGCTCAAGCGGCTCTCCCCCGGCGGACGGCTTTGGGTCGTGACGGCGCTGCGAAAAGTCTCGGGGCCGCGCACGCCGGCGGTCCACCGGATCGAGCTCGAGGACCTGAAGAAAGCGTTCGAGAAGAAAGGCCTGGTCAACGATCGGGAGGCGCGGCTATCGGCGTGGCACGTGGGGTATCGGTTCGGGAAGCCGGGTCACTCCATGTAGGGAAAGAACCGCCCGGTCACGCGGAAGAAGCGGCCGCTCGGCGGCTCGACTGTCAGCTGGCAGCGCGAGACCTCGAGCGTCGTCGAGAAGGACACGCCGGGGGCGGTCAGGCTGATCGGGTACTTCGTTCCGACCTTCAGCGGCGCGTCGAAGTCGAAGCGCACGCCCGTCGGCGACACGTCGAGGACCTGACGCGCCTTCTCCCACCGGATTTTCAGCTCGTACTGCTCCGGCTTGAGTTTGCGAGCCGACCGCGATGCCTCCAGCGGGCTCGACTTGCCGGAGGCGGGCGGATCTGTCTTCCTCTCTGCCATCAGACTCGGGGGGAACAGCCTACTCCGATTCGGGCCCGGTTCCAACGCCACAGCAAGGGTCAGGACCGGCCGAGCGACAGGGCGAGACGAATGGCCGCCGGAAGCCCGTTCTTGACCCGCACCGCGCGCACGCGGGCCTTCTCCGCTTCCGTGAGGCGCCGCACGAGGCCCATGTACTGGCCCTGCCGGCGGCGCAGCGCCTGGACCCTGGGCGAAAGACGGCGCTTCACGCGCGCCTTCGCCACTGCCTTGCGCGCGGCCTTTGCCGCGGTCTTGCGCCCGCCCTTTGCCGCGGTCCGACCTCCGAGCTCTTCGAGCGTCGCGAGGCGCTCGCGAAGGGCGGCGATCTCCTTCTGCCAGTCCCGGAGGATCTCCTTGACGTGTCGAGCGACGACCTTGCGCCGCGCAAGGAGGGTCTGCAGAACGTAGTGGGATTGCCTGGGATCGAGCTTCATTGTTTCCTCCAAGGGCCGGGGAGTTTATAACAGTTCGCCGGCTCCGGAGAGGCACCGCGGGCGGGTCCTCTCAGGCCAGCACATCCCTTTTCACGAAGACGAGAAACGCCGCGGCGAGCGCCGCCACGGCCCACGCCGCGAGCGTTGCGGCGGCGAAGCCGACCGTCAGGCCCGGAATCGGCGGCGGCGTTCCCGAGTAGTAGTCGGGCAGGGGCAGGTTCGTCACGAAGAGAAACTTCTGCGCTTCCCA
>JANMPW010000162.1:0-2171 GCA_031370065.1 Acidobacteriota bacterium | reverse complement strand
CGTTGCGGGCCGCCGTTCTGAAACAGCGTAAGAAGGCGCGCGTCGCAGACGCCCTTATCGCCCAGGCCTGCCTGGATCAGTCCGTCCCCCTCGTAACGCGCGACAAGGACTTTCGCCATTTCGCACGCGACGCCGGGTTGCCCCTGCTCTGAACGCTCTTCCTCACCGCGTGCGCTTGGGGGGCTTCCCGCCATGAGGCTCACGGTCGATCAGTTTTTGAATATCGTCCGCGCGCTGGCTGGCTCGGAACTCGATGATCCGAACATCCGCGAGGCCGTGCCGGTGGAACGGATCCTCCTGGACGATGGCTTCGAGTTGCTCGCGGTTCACGCCTGACGCCAGGATGATTCCGCCGTCCCGTGGAACCTTCCGGCCCGACACGAGGAAGGTCCCAGAGGCGTAGTACTTGTTCAGGAACGCCACGTGCGCGGTCATGTGCGCGTCGATTTTCGCGAGGTCGGCCTTGTAGGTGAGTTCGATGACGAACATAGCCTCTGGAGCTTAGTCGACGTTATTGCACGGCGCCGCGGCCTCGGCCCGCGGGGATATCCGCGCTCCCTCGCAGCGGATGCGGTGCAGGCTCGCCATCCGTCAAGCCCAGCGCCCACCGCATGGCTTCGAAGTACATCTGCTGGACGTTGCGGATGTCCCAGGTGGCGCTGGAATGAGCGAAGGATCCGAAAAAGACGCGCCCTCGCGACAACGATGCCGATGTGTCGCCGCGTCACACGCATTCCGGCTCCTATCTGTCAGCGTGACCCCTGCACGGTCAGCGTCACGGTCGTTGGCTGTCCGTCCTTCACTTCGACAGGCACTCCAGCTCGCGCGTAGCGCAGGACCTGATCCCGCGCCGGATGCCAGGAGTCGACCGTGCGCTGGGAGACGGCGGCGACCAGATAGGCGCCGGGCAGTACCGAGAACGAGAACCTCCCTGTCGTGTTGCCTTGCGACACCTGGGACGTAGTCGCCCATTTCTGCCACAGCCTGCCATTGGCGCTCACGGCGACAATCCAGGGAGCGAAAACCGGTTGTCGCCGTGCGTCCACGACCGTGCCCGCGATGCGCGCCGGCCGCTGAGTAAAGACCACCTCGAGCTGACCGTCTGGATGCGCGCTGAAGTCTGTCGGAACGTTGGTGACGTCGACGCCGTCGAGAGTGACTCGAGACGGCCACCACTTGCTCCCCGGCGCGAGAGCATAGCCACAGCGCAAGACCCGGGGCCCGAAGGCGTTCCGCAGCACGAATCGTCCACCGGGAGCCCCGTCAGCGATCCTGCTGTTCAGCTCCGGCAGTCCGTCAAGCGCGAGATAGGCGGTCACGGAAAGGTAGGTCGGCCATTCGGCCTTCGGATTGTCGCTCTCCATCCGGAATCTGCCGGTCAGGGCAAAATCGGGACGCACTTCGACAGTCACGCCGGTGACGTCGGCCGTGTCGATAGTTACAACAGAGAAGCCGACCACCGTCGCAGGCTTCACGCTGGAATGCGGCGTGCGCACGAACTCGAGGATGTAGGTGCCCCGAGCCCTCCGTGGCGTGGTGAATGCGCCCTTGGAGTCGAGAGGAACAGGAATAGAAGTGAACCCGGTGTCCCCATCCGGCTGACCGAGCATCAGGACCGCGCCCTCAGGCTTGAGCTGACGAGGATCCACGACACGGCCCGAGATGACGTAATCCTGCCCAGGTGCAGCACCGTTTCGCTGCGCCTGGATCGACACCGCAATCATGCAGGACAGTAGGACGACCAACTGTATCTTTCGCCATCGAGGCGACCGCGCGATCAGCATAAGCGTGCTCGTGAACGGCCGGCGAGAGCTCAGCCTCGCGCGGGCAAGTAGTCCCGCATCGTCTTCGCGAAGTGCGGGAACGCGATCTCCGGTTCCTCGATTTCCGGGTGCCAGCCCTTCTCCCACTCGAAGCCGTAGTAGCCCTTGTAGCCGGAGGCCGCCAGCAAGCGGACGGTGTCGCGAACCGGCACGGTGCCGGTGCCGGTGAGAACGTACCTGACGTCCGCCCCTTCGGGCTTCGAGTCTTTCAGATGCGTATGCCGGATGTAGGAGCCGAGCGCGGCGAAGGTCGCGGCCGGCTGCTCCTTGCCGGCGACGAACGTATGGTGCGCGTCCCAGAGCAGCGCGACCGTGTCCATCGCGGCCCCTTGCATCAGCTCCAACAGC
>JANMPW010000140.1:0-5039 GCA_031370065.1 Acidobacteriota bacterium | reverse complement strand
TCGCGAAGTGGGAGGAGTATGCGGCGCACCTCGGTTCCGCGTCGCTTCCGGCGATCGGGGTCGCCGTTGGATCCCTGGCGATTCTTCTCGCCTGGCCGAAGATCTCGCGCAAGGTGCCGGGCCCGATCGTCGCGATCCTCGCCGCGTCGGCCGCCGTTGCTGCGCTCGGGCTGCCGGTCGAGACAATCGGCTCGCGCTTTGGAGAGATCCACGCCTCGATCCCCGCGCCGGGCCTTCCCGCGATCTCGCTCGATCGAGTGCGCGAGCTCTTCCCCTCCGCCGTGACGGTCGCGCTGCTCGCGGCGATCGAGTCGCTGCTTTCGGCCGTCGTGGCCGACGGCATGATCGGCAGCCGCCACAAGTCCAACGTCGAGCTCGTCGGCATGGGGATCGCCAACATCGCGGCGGGCCTCTTCGGAGGCATCCCGGCGACTGGCGCCATCGCCCGAACGGCGACGAACGTCAAGAACGGCGGACGCACGCCCGTGGCGGGCATGACGCACGCGGTCACCGTGCTGCTCGTGCTGCTCTTTCTCGGGAAGTGGGCGCGCTTCATTCCGCTCGCAACGCTGGCGGCCGTGCTCACGGTCGTCTCGTACCACATGAGCGAGTGGCGGGCATTCGCGCATCTGTTCAAGACGCCGAAAAGCGACGTCGCCGTGCTGCTGACGACCTTCTTCCTCACCGTCGTGATCGACCTGACGGTCGCCGTGCAGGTCGGCGTCGTCCTCGCCGCCTTCCTCTTCATCAAGCGGATGGCCGACGCCACCAACGTTGGGGCCATCACGCAAGATCTCGCCGACGCACCCGACGGCACCATGATCGGAGACGCCGACGGCGTCGCGCGGCGCCGGATCCCGGAGGGCGTCGAGGTCTACGAGATCAACGGCCCGTTCTTCTTCGGCGCCGCGGACAAGATCAAGGACGTTCTGCACTTCGTGACGAAGAAGCCGCGCGTTTTCGTTCTTCGGATGCGCAACGTCCCCGTGATCGACGCCTCCGGGATCCGGGTCCTCGACGACCTCTTCCGCTCCTTTTCGCACCAGGGCATCCAGTTCGTGATCGCCGGCATCCAGGCGCAGCCGCGCGGAGCGCTCGAGCGCGCCGGAAAGCTCGACGAGTATGGACGGGAGAATTTCGTCGCGACCCTCGACGAGGCGCTGGCCGTCGGACAATAGCGAGGCGGGCTGTCGATTTTGGGCGCGGCGGTTCCGCCCTCGCCCTCGTCTCGAACGACGCCGAGCGGCGCTTCCTCGAGCGAGAGCTGGCCAGAACCTCCGAGGAGGCCCCGCCGGGTCGCTAAACATGACATCGTTGCTTCGGCGGGAACCTCGCTTCCGCCCCGACCCATGTCGCCCACCACTCGCCGCCTGTCGCTCATTGCCGCGGTTTTCGCCGGCCTTCTCGTTCTGCTCGTCCTGGCCCTGCCTTACGTCGTCTCGCTCGACGCATTGCGCGCGCGGGTGATCGCGGCCGCCGAGCAGTCGCTCCACCGCAAGGTCGAGATCGGAGCGATGCGGCTGCAGATCCTCTCGGGCCTCGGAGCCGGCGTCGAGAAGGTCGTGGTCCACAACACCGGGGGTTTCGAGTCGCCCGCGCTCGTCTCGGCGGATCGCGTCTCCGTCAAGGTCGCCTTCTGGCCGCTCCTGTCGCGGCGCATCGAAGTCCGGGCGATCGTCCTCGACGGCGTGACGGTGACGATCGAGCGCGGGCCGGACGGCGCCCTGAACATCGACGACTTCCTGTCCGCGGGAAAGAGGGACAGCGCGCCCGCGTCGAGAACCGCGGCGGCGGCGCTGCTCGTCTCGCGCATCGAGATCGATCGCGGCCGCGCCCTCTTCGTCGACCGCAAGGTTGTCCCCGGCAAGACGATCACCCTCGCTTTCGAGGACCTGGCCGGCCTGTTGACGGATGTCGGCCCGACGACTCCGGCGCGGTTCGATCTGGCCGCGCGCTTTCTCTCGGACTCAGGGCGCAACCTCACGCTCAAGGGAAAACTCGGCCCGCCCCCGTCGGAGGGGCCCGTGGGCGGGGCGCCCCTCGAGGCGGGGTTTTCCGCGAAGAGCCTCGCGCTCGCGCGCCTCGCCCCGTATGTCGCAGCCTTCGAGTCCACCGACCCCGGAACTCTCTCGGTCGACGGAAAGGCCATCGGGAAAATGCTCGGCGCCCTCGAGATCGCCGGCAGCGTGGTGCTCGCTCCCGCTGGGCCCTCGTCGCCGATTCCGGCCGTCAACGGGACTTTCGAGTCAACTCTCGACTGGCCGAAAGGCGCCCTCGCGATCGGAAGGTCCGTCTTCGAAGTCGGGAGGCTGCCTCTGACGATCCAAGGCCGCCTCTATGATCTGCGCAAGGAGCCGCGCGTCGCCCTCCGCATCGCGACGCCGGGCGACGTCGAGCTCGACAGGGTCACGGGCCTGCCGGGCCTCGCGGGTCGGCTGCCCGCAAGCGTCAAGCTCTCCGGGCGCGTGCACGTCGAGATGCAGATCGAAGGCCCGTCCGCGGACTTCGAGATGCGCGGCTCGGCAGAGGCCTCGTCGTTCGGGGTCAGCATGGACGGCCAACCGCTCTTTGCCGCGTCGTCGCTGCACGCCATGCTCGGTTCGCGCGGCAAGGCTCCGCTTGCCGGACGCGTCACGGCGCCGTCGGGCAAGCTCAAGAACCTGGCGTTCGAGAAGCTCGTGGCGGACTGGACGTGGGACAAGGGCTCGCTGACCATTTCCCCCTCGGCTGGCGTCTTCGGCGGCACGCTCGCCGCGCGGGTGGACAGCGACTTCGCGCACCCCAAATCGGAATCGCGCATCGCGCTCGACGTGCAGGGCGTCCAGGGCCAACCTCTGCTCGAGTCGGTCACCTCCCTTCGCAACGTCTTTTCCGGCACCCTGCGCGGGAAGATGTCCCTCACGAGCCAGGGGCTCGGTTGGGACGCCGTCTCGAAGACCGCTCGCGGCGATGGCCGCCTCTCCGTCAGCGACGCCGACATCCGGACCGTGCAGCTCATGCCCGAGGTTGCGCGGTCGCTCGCCGCGGTCGGCAAGGTTGCCGGCTTCCAGGTGCCGGCGAGCCTCGAGTCCACGAAGTTCTCGACGCTCGAGACGTCCCTGAAGCTCGCCGACGGCCGCCTCGCGACACCCGATCTCTCTCTCTCCGGCCGCGACGTGTCGGTTTCGGCGGACGGCTCGATCGGGCTCGACCGCACACTCGCCTACCAGGGACGCGTCCTGCTCGGTCCGTCCATCGTTAAGAGCCTCGGGAGCGCCGGCCGCTACCTCGCGGATTCGACGGGCCGCGTCGCCCTTCCTTTCCGCGCCAACGGCCCGATCACGGCGCCGAAAGTCACGATCGACGAGAGCGTCGTCCTCGACCTCGGCCGCCGCGTGCTCGCCCGCGAAGCCCAGGAAAGGCTCGGCGGCACGGCCGGCAAGATACTCGGCGACGTTCTCGATAGCGGCGACGGCAAAAAGACGAATCCCGTCGACATGTTGCAGCAGCTCCTGCGGCCCCCGCCGCCCACCCCCACACCGGCGCCGCACAAGTAGCCGGCGCCAGAAGGAGAACTCGATGCGTACCCGGTTCACTCTCGTTGTCGCGGCACTCGTCCTCACGGTCTCTTCGTCGTACGCGCAGATCGATCCGTCGAAGTGGTTGAAGTCCGGCGCGGCCTCGTCCTTGAGCAACGGCGACATCGTCGCGGGCCTCAAGGAAGCCCTCCAGGTCGGCACGACCGATACGGTCACACTGACCGGAAAGACGGACGGCTACTTCGGCAACGAGGCAATCAAGATCCTATTACCCTCTCAGCTCCAGTCCGTCGACCAGGCGCTCCGACTCCTCGGCCAGGGCGAGAAGGTTGACTCCTTCGTTCTCAGCATGAATCGCGCCGCCGAAAAGGCCGCGCCCGCGGCCAAGGACATCTTCTGGGCCGCGATCACTGGCATGACCTTCGAGGACGCCCGCAAGATCCTGAACGGCGGCGACACCGCAGCGACCGAGTACTTCCGCGCGAAGACCAGCGAGAGTCTGACCGCCGCCTTCCGGCCCGTCGTCAACGACTCCATGAAGGACGTCGGCGTGATGCAGCAATACAAGCAGCTCCAGAGCGCTTACCAGTCCGTGCCGTTGGCGTCGACCTTCCCCTCACCCGACATCGAGGCCTACGTCATTTCGAAGGCGCTCGACGGCCTCTTCCTCGTGCTCGGCGAGCAGGAACGCAAGATCCGCACAAACCCCGCGGCGCAGGTGACGGAGCTCCTCAAGAAGGTCTTCGGCAAATAGCAACGTTGCTCACGAGTCGGGAACGGAGAACTGGTATCGTACTTCTTACTGAGGTGACCTCATGAGACGCATCGGCATCGCCCTTCTCGTAATAGGAATCGCGGGTTTCGTGCTCGCGTCCAGCCGGCGCGGCGGCTATGACTCGGTCGAAGGAGCTCTCAAGACGACGTTCTCCTCGAGCGAGCGCTCGAAGAAGGAAGGCTGGGAATCGCTGCGCTGGGTGGGAGTCGGTCTGGCCGCGGTAGGGCTGGTCATGATCCTCGCGCCGGGGAAGAAAGCCTAGCAGCTACTCAACGGATCCTGCGCAGGCGGTCTCCTCCGACTCGAGGGCGCGCCTCGATGAAGCCACGGTCCGCGGCCGCGAGGTTGGGCGCTCGAAAGTTTCTCACAGACAAGAGTTCCGGCCGGCGCACTTCTTGAATCAGAATGCGGCCCTGAAGGGAGACACCCATGAAGAGACACGCAACCGCGCAGTGGCGCGGAGACCTGAAGACAGGGAAAGGATCGCTGACGACCGAGAGCGGCGTCCTCGACAAGGCCCGCTACTCTTTCACCACGCGTTTCGAAGGCGAGAAGGGCACGAATCCGGAGGAGCTCGTCGCGGCGGCGCACGCCGGATGTTTCACGATGGCGCTCTCGGCCGAGCTCGGCAAGGCGAACCTCGTGGCGGAAAGCCTGAGCACGACGGCCGTCGTGTTGCTCGAGAAGGACGGCGGCGGCTGGTCGATCACGGAGTCGCAGCTCGAGCTCGTCGCGAAGATTCCGGG
>JANMPW010000101.1:0-3122 GCA_031370065.1 Acidobacteriota bacterium | reverse complement strand
CTGGAGGAGGGGATCGCCGGGCTGCACACGCGGCATCGCAGCGGCCGGCCACGGCAGTTCATGGCGGCCGAGGAGGCTCGGATCGTGGCGGCGACAATGAGGCCGCCCGAAGCGGCGACCCACTGGAGTGCGCGCAGCTTGGCGCGCCACCTGAAGGTCAGCCACATGACGATCTACCGGGTCTGGAGGAAGCACGGCTTGCAGCCGCATCGAGTCGAGACCTTCAAGTTCAGCACGGATCCGGACTTTGACCGCAAGATGGCTGACGTCGTCGGGCTGTACCTGAACCCGCCGGAGAAGGCCCTGGTGTTATGCGTCGACGAGAAGTCACAGATCCAAGCGCTTGATCGCACGCAGCCGATCCTGCCCTTGCGACCGGGCCTTCCCGCTCGGATGACTCATGACTACGTCCGGCACGGCACGACGAGCCTGTTTGCGGCCCTGGAGGTTGCCACCGGCAAGGTCTCCCAACGCTGCTTCCGCCAACACACGCACCAGGAGTTCCTGGCTTTACTGAAAATCCTCGACCGAAAGTACCGGCGCAAAGAGATCCATCTGATCTGCGACAACTACGGCACCCACAAGCACCCGGTGGTCAGAGAGTGGCTCGCTCAAAACCCCCGCTTCCATCTTCATCTGACCCCCACCAGCGCCTCATGGCTGAACCTCGTCGAACGCTGGTTCGCACGGATCACCCAGGAAGCCATCCGCAGAGGCTCATTCCTCAGCGTCGCAGCGCTTGAACGAGCAATCCTGCGCTACACGAACACCTGGAACGAAAACCCAAAACCATTCGTCTGGACCAAGACCCCAACTCACATCCGCCGAAGCATCCAACACGCAAAGCAGGCTTCAGTTACAGGACACTAGCAGCTCCGCCTGGCGGCCTTCCGGCCGGCAGTTTCTTTCCGAAAGGATCTCGATCGCTCGGGCGGTGCGGACATAATCGCAGGATGAAAGACCGCCCGGAACGCGACGTCATCTGGCAGGAGCTGCACGCCCGGCCTTACGTCCGGTTTTCGGGCCCGGCCCACGTGCTTCGCATCTCCTTTCTCCTGGGAGAGGGGGAAGGTGTGGATCTTCGGCCTCTTCGCGAGCTGACACAGGGACTCGGCCTTGCGCCGACCTACGAAACGGAACGACACTCCATCTTCACGACGACGGTCGCGGGGGCCGGCCGCCTCGTCCTGTCCTGGGAGCAACACTCTGAGTTCGTGGCGTACACGTTCTTTCTTTACGACCTCCAGATCCCCTTCAGCCCCTTCGGTTTCGACGTGCTGCAACTGGCGCCGAAGGGCTGGCTGGCGGGCCTCGCTGCGTCGCCGCTCGTGGCAACGCGGCTCGCGGTCGGGTCGACCCCGGAGATGCCCGATAGTCTGGAGGGCCTCATGGCGCTCTTCGGGGGCCACACGGTCAATGGGAGCCGGGTCCTGGGTGGCAGGGCGGAAGCCTGGACGTGCTATCGCGCGCACGAGGACGGATTTGGCCGGATCGCGGTCGTGACTCGCGACGTATCGGAGCAGGAGTTGGGCCGAACCGTGGAACGGCTTCTCGCGATCGAAGACGCCTACCATCTGACGCTCCTGCCGTTGCCGATGGCGAGGGACGTGAAGCCGGAGCTTGCCGCCGCCGAGCGCCGGATGGTCCAGGAGATGGACGCGCTGCGCAGGGCCCAGTCGGTCCAGGAGAAACGGACCGTGCTCGACGCCCTTCTCGAACTCGCAGCCGAGGTCGAGCACCTCCGCGCGCGGGTCTCCAACCGCTTCGCCGGATCGTCGGCCTACTTCTTCCTCCTCGAGAGTCGGTTCGTGGATCTCCGCGAGGACAAGATCGAGCATGTTTTGCGCCTGAGCCGCTTCGTCATGCGGCGCGTGCGTCCGGCGGCCGAGACGTATCGAAGCCTCCTCGAACGCCTGGCCAAGCTGTCCGAGCGCGTCGCCCGCGCCGCCGACCTGCTGCGAACGGGCATCGAGCTCCATGTCGAGGAGCAGAACGCGCGTCTGCTCGAGAGCGTGGATCGCCGGGCGAAGCTGCAGCTGAGGCTCCAGCAGGCGGTCGAGGGGCTGTCGGTCGTCGTGATCACGTATTACGTCCTCGGGCTGATCGACCAGGCTCTCAAGGGAATTCAGAGCCGGGGGCTCGACTTCGACCTGGACGCGACGCTCGCGCTCGTGTTGCCGTTCTTGCTCGTCGCGGTGTGGGGAGTGGTCCATGCCGCGCGGAGAAAGTTCCGGGACGATTCGTGAGTCGGGCGCTCGCGAGCGGGCGAGCCGGCGAGGGCGCTCGCCAGAGACCCCGCGATTCCGCGAGCGGCTTCGTGAGCCCAGACACCCCGCTCCGACGTTGCGTTCACAGTCTCGGGCCGCTGCTACCTTTCGGAGAGGCGATCGATGGCGCAGATGCCGTAGTCCTCGCAGATCTGCCGCATGGCGGCGGCGGCGGTGTTGAAAGCGAGGATGATCGACCCGCCTTTCCTGCCCGCCGTCAGGTCTCCCGCAAGAAAGAGACCGGGCACGCTCGTCGCAAAGGACTCTGTCAGTTTCGGCTGCGGGCCATCGAACGCGATGCCTGCGGACTTTAGAAAGCGCTCCGGTGTCGTGCCGCCGAGGGCGTAGACGATCCGATCGACGTCGAGAGGATCGAGGTCGGGTTCCTGAAAGCGGATCCGAACTCTGCCCCCCGCACTTTCGAGTCCGGCCACGGTGGAGGACAGAAGAATCTGCAGCCTTCCCTGCCGCTCAAGCTCGAGCACGCTCCCGCGATTGATTGGATTGGGCCGCGTCAGTTCTCTCCCGCGGTAGGAGAGCGTGACACGGTTCCCTTCTTGCACGAGGAACTGACAGTACTCCGTCGCCGTGTCGCCCCCGCCGACGACCAGGACATCTTTGCCCCGGATTTCCTCGCTGGTCACGTCGAAAAGGGCCTGGTGCTTGACTTGACGCGGGATCGCGTGCGACGGCTTATTTGGGCGGCTGAGAATACCGACCGCAATCACGACGACGCGAGCCCGCCAAACACCTGTGTTCGTCTCGACCCGCAGTAGTCCATCGGTTTCGGTCCCAATCCGGTGAACTTCTTCCCGGTAGCGCACGCGGGCCCCTGAATCGCGGAATGCGCGGTCG
>JANMPW010000092.1:0-1838 GCA_031370065.1 Acidobacteriota bacterium | reverse complement strand
CCAGCCGGCGATCGTGGCCGGCGATGCACAGATCGGCGTGCACGAGGGATTCGACCGGTGGCTCATGAAGCAGCTCACGTGCGGCGACGCGATCCGCTGAACGAGCCGCTCGGTCTTCAAGCGGTAGCGGATGAGGTCCGCGACGGTGACCATCGGAAGCTGGAACCGTTCGCAGAATCGGGCCAGGTCCGGCACGCGCGCCATCGTGCCGTCCTCGTTCATGATCTCGCAGAGAACGGCCGACGGGTTCATCCCGGCGACGCGCGCGAGATCGACCGAAGCTTCCGTCTGGCCGGCCCGCTTCAGCACGCCGCCGCGCTGCGCGCGCAGCGGAAACATGTGGCCCGGGCGGTTCAGGTCCGACGGCTTGCTCGCCGGGTCGATCGCGACCTTCACCGTCGCGGCGCGGTCGGCGGCCGAGATTCCAGTCGTCGTCCGGCCGCGCGCCTCGATCGACACCGTGAAGGCCGTGCCGAAGTTCGAGGTGTTTTCCGTGACCATCGGCGGCAGCTCCAGGGCGTCGCACCGCTCCTCGGTGAGGGCGACGCAGATGAGGCCCCGCCCCTCGCGCGCCATGAAATTGATCGCCTCCGGCGTCACCTTCTCCGCCGCCACCACGAGGTCACCCTCATTCTCCCGGTCCTCGTCATCCACGACGACGACAAACTTGCCCTCGCGCAGGACCGCAAGGGCCTGCTCGATGGGGGCGAAGGGAAAGGCGTTCCTGTCTGTCATGGTCGCATTTTCTCATGGGCGCCCTGGGGGCCGTAGGGGCGGCCCCCAGGGCAGCCCGGGCGGGGCGAGGCCCGCCCCAACGAGACCGGGGGCCTAAAAGACGGCGGGCTCCTCATAAGTCGCGAAGACCTCCCGCATGACGTCCGAAATCTCCCCCACGGTGGCATAGGTCTTCACCGCCTCCACCAGCGGCGGCATGACGTTCTTTCCGTCCGCGCAGGCCTGGCGCAGTGTGGCCAGCGCTGAGGTGACCGCGCGGCCGTCCCGCGTCCGACGGACCTCGGCGAGGGCCTCCTTCTGCTGACCCTCCACCGCGTCGTCGATGTAGAGCGTCTCGAGGGGCTGCTCGATCGAGTCCACGAAGTCGTTGACGCCGACGACGATCTTTTCGCCCGAGTCGACGGCGCGCTGGTACGCGTACGCCGCGTCCATGATCTCGCGCTGCGGGAACCCGGCCTCGATGGCCTCGACCATGCCGCCGAGCTCGTCGATCCGCCGGAAGTAGTCGAAGCACCCGCGCTCCATCTTCGTCGTCAGGTCCTCGATGAAATAGGAGCCCGCGAGCGGGTCGATCGTGTTCGCGACACCCGACTCGTGGGCGATGACCTGCTGCGTGCGCAGCGCAAGCTTGACGGCGAAGTCCGTGGGCAGCGCGAGCGTCTCGTCCAGCGAGTTGGTGTGCAGGGAGTTCGTGCCGCCGAGCACACCCGCGAGCGCCTGGATCGCCGTCCGCACGACGTTGTTGTAGGGCTGCTGCGCCGTGAGCGAGCAGCCGGCGGTCTGCGTGTGGAAGCGGCACATCCATGAGCGCGGGTCCTTTGCCCCGAACCGCTCGCGCATCGTCTTGCCCCAGATGCGGCGCGCGGCGCGGAACTTGGCGATCTCCTCGAAAAAGTCGTTGTGCGAATTGAAGAAGAAGGAGAGCCTCGGTGCGAATTCGTCCACCGGCAGGCCCGCTTCGATTCCGTACTGCACGTACTCGACGCCGTCGCGCAGCGTGAAGGCGAGCTCCTGGAGCGCGGTCGAGCCGGCCTCGCGGATGTGGTACCCGGAAATTGAGATCGTGTTCCACTTCGGCACGTGCTTCGCGCAAAAGGAAAACT
>JANMPW010000001.1:0-1538 GCA_031370065.1 Acidobacteriota bacterium | reverse complement strand
CCATCGGCTCGGAGCTCGCGCGACAGATCGCGCGGTTCGCGCCTTCCAAGATCCTGCTCGTAGAGCGGGCCGAGTTCGCGCTGTTCGAGATCGACGGCGAGCTGCGCCGCACGCGCCCCGACGTCGAGATCGTACCGCTCGTGGCCGACGTCTGCGACGAGGCACGGATGCGGATGGTTCTCTCCGAACAAACGCCGCAGATCGTGTTCCACGCGGCTGCCCACAAACACGTGCCTCTGATGGAGGCGAACCCGGGCGAGGCGATCAAGAACAACATTCTCGCCACGCGGCTGCTCGGCGAGCTTGCGGCGGAGTACGGCGTCGAGACGTTCGTCATGATCTCGACCGACAAAGCCGTCCGGCCGACCTCGATCATGGGCGCGACGAAACGGGTCGCGGAGCTCGCGATCCAGGACCTGGCCCAGCGCTCTTCCTCGACGCGGTACGAAGCGGTTCGCTTCGGAAACGTGATCGGCTCCGCCGGCTCCGTGGTCCCGATCTTCCGGGAGCAGATCCGCCGCGGGGGACCCGTGACCGTAACGCATCCGGAGATGCGCCGGTACTTCATGACGATCCCCGAGGCAGCGCAGCTGGTGCTGCAGGCCGGCGCGATCGGCGAGGGAGGCGAGATCTTCATCCTCGACATGGGCGAGCCGATGCGTATCCTCGATCTGGCGGAGGAGATGATCACCCTCACGGGATTGCGCCCCTACGTCGACATGGACATCGTCTTCACGGGGCTGCGCCCCGGCGAGAAGCTCTTCGAGGAGCTGGAGCTTTCCGGGGAGGAGATCGCCAAGACGCGGCACCCCAAGATCTACATCGGCAAGCTGAAGGCGTACCCGCCGGACGAAGTCCAGCGGGCGCTGCGCTATTTCGAGGAGCTGGCGCGAGACGGCGACGGCACGGCCGTGCGGCAATTCCTCAACTCGCTTTTGCCCGAGGCCAATCTCGGTGTTCGGCGTACAAGCCGCCCGGGCACGCCGACGACCGAGGAGATTCCGAGGGAGCCTCGGGCGCCGGCGCCTCAGGCCTCCTGATCCGATGTGGCGATCCCGCAGGCGCGATCGGCCCGAACTCGATACCTATCAGGCGCAGAAGCGGGACAGGCAGACGTGAGCCGCTTGCCGAGGTCCTGGAAAATGCGTAACCTGGACGCAATGCCTAAGGCTCGGTCGCCCCGGCGGGCTTCGGTGTGCCTTCTCGCGTTTCACCCGTTGGTGCTCTCGGAATTCGAGAGACTTCTGTCGGACCTTCCTTTCTCCGTCCACGGACGCCGTCTCGAGCCGGACCTGATCGCGGATCCGACGAAGCTCACGATTCCCAAGGCGTCGGTCTTCGTCGTCGAGAGCCACGCCCACCGTCCCACGACCGAGGCCCTGGTCGTTGGCGTCCTCGGCCGGCACCCGACGGGCCGGGTGATCGTCGTGGCCGAGAAGTTCGACCAGGGCGGAGCCTTCCCGTTGCTTCGACTCGGAGCGAAAGGATTGATGACCTTCGGCGAGGCCAATGAGCAGCTTGGGCGCGCGGTACAAGAG
>JANMPW010000058.1:0-14379 GCA_031370065.1 Acidobacteriota bacterium | reverse complement strand
GTCGATCTCGCCCATGAGCTTCGACTCGAGCTTGGCGAGCGAAATCCGGGCCGGCGCGATGTCGAGATGCTTCATCCCGGAGGGCCGGACGACGTCCTTGAGCTTGACCTCCGGGTCGGTGAGCACGTCGAACATGGACTTCTCGACCGTGCGCCGGTCGAGGTAGGACATGGTGCTGTTGGACTGCGGGTCGAGGTCGATCAGGAGGGTCTTCATCCCCTTCTGCGCCATGGCCGCCGCGAGATTGATGGCAGTCGTGGTCTTCCCGACTCCGCCCTTTTGATTGGTGATGGAGATGATCACGGCCCGGAGTGTACAACGCGGGAGCTCGACAAGGGCAGGCGGATCGCGGATCCGCCGGGGCAGTTACATCCGGTACTTGCCGAGCTCGTCCGGGTTCGCTTCCTCGAGCCATTGACGCAGGCGATCCGGATCTTGATCGCCTTCCGCGCGCAGACTCCTGCTCTTCTCCAGGACTTCCTCCTCGACGAAAATTTCCGCGTGCGAGCGCAGGGCCAGGGCGATGGCGTCGCTCGGGCGGCTGTCGACGGAGAGGGTCGAGTCTTTCCGCGTGAGGTGAATCCGCGCGAAGAACGTGTTCTCTCGCAGGTCGTTGATGACGACGCGCTCGACGTGCGCATCCAGCTCCGCGAGAAGGTTCTTCAGCAGGTCATGGGTCATGGGCCGGGGCGTCGCGACCTTCTCCATTTCGAGGGCGATCGCGTTGGCCTCGAAGATCCCCACCCAGATCGGGAGGAGGAGCCCTTTCTCGGTGTCGCGCAGAATGACAACCGGCATATTGGAGACGGGGTCCATGAGGAGTCCCTTGATTTCCATCCTGATCATTCCGCCCCCTTGGCTGAGCCGCCTATGCCGAGAGTCTTGCCACGAGCGAGTTCGGCAGACCGCGGACGATCCGCACGCCGGCGTACTGGCCCGGGCGAAGAGTCTTTCCCGCATCCTCCACGTGGACGATCCGATTGCAGGCCGTCCGGCCCTTGCTCTGGCCGCGGCGGTCTTCGCCTTCGACCAGGATCTCGAATTCCCGCCCGACGAGGCCCCGGTTGATCTCGAGCTGGATCTCGGTCTGGAGATCGAGAAGCCGGGCCAGGCGCCTCGAGGAGACGTCGCTCGGCACCTCGGCATCGCCGCCCCATCGAGCAGCCGCAGTGCCCGGCCTCGGCGAGTAACGAAAGGCGAAGAGGCTCCCGAACCGGACGCGCCGGACGAGGGCGAGCGTCTCTTCGAAGTCGTCCTCCGTTTCGCCCGGGAAGCCGACGATGAAATCCGAAGAGAGAGCGAGCCCCGGAACGCGAGCCCGGATGCGGGCCGTCGTGGCCTCGTACTCCCCTGCCGTGTACCGGCGTTTCATGCGACGGAGGATCCTGTCCGAGCCCGATTGCGCGGGCAGGTGCAGATAGGGCGCGATGCGGCCTCCCTCGGAGAGCGCATCGACGAGGTCGCCGTCCATCAGGCCCGGGTGCGAGGTGATGAATCGGACGCGGGAAAGCCCCTCGACCCGGACCGCGCGGCGCAAGAGCTCGCCCAGGCCGAAGCCCTCCTCGGGATCGCGGTACGCATTGACCGTCTGCCCGAGGAGCGTGACCTCGGTGTAGCCGAGGCAGGCCAGATGGAGGAGCTCAGCGAGGATCTCGGCCGCGCGGCGGCTGCGCTCACGGCCGCGGGTGAAGGGCACGATGCAGAACGTGCAGAACTGGTCGCAGCCCTCGATCACCGTGACGTAGGCCTGAAATCCCGACTCGCGGGAGATCTCCCGGAACTGGTAGACGGGGTCTTCGGTCGGCAACTCGATGGCGAGCGCCTGGCGCCGCTCGCTCCTGGCGGCCGCGACGAGCTCCCCGATCTTCTCGACCTGGCCCGTGCCCGCCACGAAGTCGACCCAGGGCGCCCGATCGAGGATCTCCTCGCCGGAGACCTGCGCGACGCATCCGGTGACCCCGACGACGAGGCCCGGGTTCTTTTGCTTGCGCCGGGCGAGAACACCGAGCTCGCTGAAGACCTTTGCCTCCGCCTTTTCGCGGACGGAGCAGGTGTTGAGAAGAACGATTCCCGGCTCTTCGCCCTCGGACGCTCGCCGGAGGCCTTGGGACTCGAGCTGTCCGGCGATGCGCTGCCCGTCGAGCACGTTCATCTGGCAGCCCCAGGTCTCGATGCGGTAGGCCGGAAGGTCGGCCAGGACCGATTTCGTCATTCTCGAATCCATCCTGGCATCGCGCCAGCCCGGCGCGCCTTCTCGGGCAGATCCGCCAGGTCCTTCTCCGCCTCGACGAGCTCGTTCTTCGCGTCCGCGTGCTCGCTCTTGGCCCGGTCCCACGAGGGTTTGATGACCCGATCGCGATACTGGCCGTCATCCCACGCGTAGAAGTCGTTCTCGAGCTTCCTCGTGGCCGCCTCGAGCTCGGCAACGCGCGCCTTCGCGTCAGCCACACGCTTGATCGCCTTTGCGGCCATCTGCCTCCACTGCGCCTCTCCTGCCCCGGTCGAAGCCGGACTGACTGCGACCGCCTCTGTGGCCGCCTGGCTCGCGGCAGCTGCCGGCGCAGGCGCAGAAAGCGGTCTCGCCGCCGTCGGCACGGGCTTGCTGGAGGAGACCTTCCCTTTGGAAGAGTTCTTGACGAGAGACCGGTTGTTGATCGTCAGAGTGCCGCCTTCGGTTGGCGCTCCGTCTCGGGACTCGTGGGCCGCATGGACGACGTCGGTGAAGCTCTGCCCACCGTCGGACGTCGGGCTCGCGACCGGGGTGGCCCTCGCACGGCCGAAACCACCTGAGAGCCTTGGCACCGGTGTCGGTGTCCGGGTCGGCTGCTGGGCCGATAGTGACGCCTCAGCTGCGATTGCCAGGATGGCGATCCCAATCCGAAGGCCGAAATCCGAAGTTCCAAATGCCACTCTCATGGCTCCTTCGTGCCCTCGCGCCCATAGGCGTCCTCGAGGCGGACGACGTCGTCGAGCTCGGGCGAGGAAACCTCGCAGATCATGCACGGCTTCTCGGCCCGCATCCGGTGCTTGATGCCCGGACGGATTCGATAGGTCTGCCCCGGTCCGAGCCGGCGTTCCCGCATCGCGCCCTCTTCCTCCACGAGCAAAAGCACTTCGCCCTCCAGGACGTATAGCGTCTCGTCCTTTTGCTCATGGTACTGCAGCGACAGGCTGTGCCCGGCCGACAGGTGCAGGATCTTGCCGGCGTAGCGCTCGTTCTCGGCAAAAATCTCCTCGCGGCCCCAGGGCTTTTTCACCGTCCTCATGGCTCTGCTCCGAAGATGCGCTCGACTTCGCCAGGCTCGCAGGCCTCGAGGGCCCGTTGAGCGAGACCCCGGGCACGGGCGGCATCGACCGTCGAGATGTGGTCCTTCAGGCTCGGAATGACCACCGGCGTGACGGACAGGTCCGTGATGCCGAGGCCGATCAGGACCGAGGCGCCAATGGGATCGGCGGCGAGCTCCCCGCAGACCGAGACCGGCCGACCGAAGGCCCGCCCCGCCTCGACCACGTACTGGATCATCCTCAAGATCGCGGGGTGCAGCGGCCGGTACACCGCCGAGACGTCCGGGTTGGCGCGGTCCACCGCGAGGCCGTACTGCGTGAGATCGTTGGTGCCGATCGAGAAAAAATCCGCTTCGCGGGCCAGCCGGTCCGCTAGCAGGGCCGCGGAAGGCACCTCGATCATCACTCCGAGTGGCGGCACTTCGCGCAGGCGGCTCCTGGCGGCGACCGCCTCGAGGGTCGTTCGCGCGGCCTGGAGCTCCGAGAGCGACGTGACCATCGGCAGAAGGATCCGGAGATCGCCCTTGCGGGACGCGAGGCAGAGCGCCGTCAGCTGCTCCTCGAAGAGCTCGGGGTGCGCCAGGCAGTATCGGATGCCGCGCAGTCCGAGGGCGGGATTCTCGCCGGGCGCCGGAGCGATCCCCTTCTCGCCTCCAAGATCGTAGGTCCGAATGATGACCGGATGCGGAGCGGCCGCGGCGATGAGGGTCTCATACGCCGCGCGCTGCTCCTCGACCCCCGGCGAGTGCGGCAGCGCCCGCAGGTACAGGAACTCCGAACGGAAGAGACCGACGCCCTCGGCCGAAAAACGCTCGAGCGCCGAGATCTCCTCGGGCAACTCGAGGTTGGCGCGCACCGCGATCCTGACGCCGTCGCTCGTCGCGGCCGCCCGCGCGGCCCGCCCGCGCTGCCTTCGGTTCTTCTCGCGGTCTTCGCGAACGCGCACCAGGGCGCGGCGGATCCGTAGCCGGGAAGGGTGAGCTTCGACAATGCCACGGTCGCCGTCCACGATGATCGGCCGCTCGGACGAGACCGCCTCGCAGAGGCCGGGAATCCCGACGACGGCCGGAAGCCCGAAGGAACGGGCGATGATCGAGGCGTGCGACGTCGGTCCCCCGCGTTCGAGCGCCAATGCGCGCACGCGCCGGGGATCCAGGCGGGAGGCGTCCACCGGCGAGAGCTCGTCTGCGACCAGGATCGAGCCTCGCGGCAACTCGGCCGGTCCCGGCCGCTCTCCGTCGCAGAGGTGGGCAGCGATCTCGCGCGCCACGTCCGCAATGTCCGCTTCCCGCTCGCGCAGCGCGGCCGAGTCGGCCGCCGCCAGTCGCGCTCCGAGCTCGCGCGTCACCTCCGCGAGCGCCCACTCGGCGTTGACCCGGTCGCGGCGGATCCGCTCGACGATAGCGCCGAGGTAAGTCTCGTCGACGGCGATCAGGCTGTGGGCCTCGAGGATCGCGGCGAGCTCCGAGCCCATATCCCCCTTGGGCTCCGCGGCGTGGCGCTCGAGGTCCTCGGCCGCGCGCCCGGCAGCGCGGCGCAGGCGGCGCTCCTCCTTGTCGAACTCCTCGGGAGCGACCGCGCGACGAAATGCCGGAAGCCGGCCGAACCGGATGATGACGGCGCGGCCGACCGCCAGGCCCGGAGAAACGGAGAGGCCCTGGAGCATTTGCGATTTGGGATTCATGATTTGTGATCTGGCCAATCACCAATCACAAATTTGCCATCACCAATCCCCCTACTCTTCCTCGTCGAAGCTGCGGGCGATCAAGTCCTCGACGGCGGCGAAGGCGTCCTTCTCGTCGTCGCCCGAGACGGCCAGCGTGATGTGCGTTCCCTGCGAGGCCGCGAGCAGAAGGATCCCGAGGATGCTCTTGCCGTCCACCTCTTCGCCCTTGCGGCGGATCTTGACCTCGGAGCGGAACCGGCTGGCCGTCTGGACGAACTTGGCCGCTGCGCGCGCGTGGAGGCCGAGGCGGTTGCGGATGGACAGCTCGCGCTCGATCACGATTCCTTCTCCACGACCGCTACCGGCGCCGCCTCTTCCGCGAGGAGGTCCGAGGCGACGTAGATCGACCGCTGGCCGCGGTCCTTGGCGACGTGCGCGACTTCGGTGACCGGCCGCCCGCTTCTCTGGAGCGAAGCGCACTTGAGCACCATCGGCAGGTTCACGCCGGTCACGATCTCCACCCTGTCCTTGCGCAGGAACGGCAGGGTGAGGTTTGTCGGCGTGCCGCCGAACATGTCGGTGAGGATGACGGCACCGTCGCCCTCGTCGGCCTGCTCGAGTCCCCGGCGGATCTTCTCGCGCGCATCCTCACCGGTTTCGCTCCATTCCAGCGCCACGGCGACGATGCGCTCCAGCCCCGGTTGGATCGTGAGTGCAGCGGCCCGCAGCTCTTCCGCGAGCCTGCCGTGCGTGACGAGCAGAATCCCAATCATGCGAGGGGGGCATTATCTCACTCGCGCGTGGCATCGCGGTGCGATACCCGCACGGGGTATCCCCGCTTCTGGAGAAGTCCCGCGAGCTGTTCGGTGATGTACACCGAGCGGTGTTTGCCCCCGGTGCAGCCGATGCCGATCGAGAGGTAGCTCTTGCGCTCCCGGTCGAAACGCGGAAGCAGGTAGTCGAGGAATCCAACGAGGCGGTCGAGGAACGCCCCCGTTTCCGGGTCCTTCTCGATGTACGCCGCTACGGCCGCATCCATCCCGGTCTTCCCCTTGAGCTCCGGCACGAAATGCGGGTTGGCGAGAAAGCGCACGTCGAAGAGCAGGTCCACGTCGTGGGGGATGCCGAACTTGTACCCGAAGGACGTTGCCGAGACGACCATGCCGCCGCTCTCGGGATCGCCCACGAACGTCTTCTGCATGAAGGAGCGCAGTTCGTGCACGGTCATGGCCGATGTGTCGACGACCACGTCGGCGACCGCGCGCACCTCCTCGAGCATGGCGCGCTCGCGGCGCAGCGCCTCGAGCAGCGAGACCTTCCCGGCGAGCGGGTGCGGCCGACGGGTCTCCGAGAAGCGGCGAATCAGGGACTCCTCCGAGGCGTCGAGAAACAAGAGCCGCGTTCCCGGCACGCGCGCGCGCAGGCGCGCGAGGATCTCGGGGAAGCGGATGGCGAAGTCCGGATTGCGCACGTCCAGGATGATTCCGACGCGCTTTGCCGTGACCTGGCCGAGGAGGGGCTCGAGGAGCTCGAGGGGCAGGTTGTCCACGCAGAAATACCCCATGTCCTCGAGGCACTTGTTGACGTAGCTTTTTCCGGAACCGGACAGCCCCGTGACGACGACGAGGCTCTCGGGTTCCGTCGAGCCGGGGACCGGCGTGAGGCGGCTCACTGCGACCGCCCCCCTTCGCGGGAGTTCTTGGCGATCTCCTCGTCCACGCGGCGGGCGAACTCCTTGGCCGCGTCGTAGCCCTGGCTCTTGAGCAACTCGTTGCGTGCGGCAATCTCGATGAGGAGAGCGAGGTTGCGCCCCGATGCGACCGGAAGCCGCAGGAGCGGCATCTCCCGGTCGAGAATGGAGTAGGTCTCTCCGTCGAGCCCGAGCCGGTCGTATTTCTTCGCCGGGTCCCAGCGCTGCAGCTCGATGACGAGCTCGACCGACTTGGAGGCGCGCACGGCGGACACGCCGAAAAGGTGTTTGATGTTGATGATGCCGATGCCGCGCAGCTCCATGTGGTACCGGATCATCTCGGCAGCTCGGCCCACGAGCGCGCCGCTCGGGTAGCGGCGGATCTCGACGGCGTCGTCGGCGACGAGGCGGTGACCGCGGTGCACGAGGTCGAGCGCGCACTCGCTCTTTCCGATGCCCGATTCGCCCAGCAGCAGGACACCCATTCCGTACACGTCGACGAGAACGCCGTGAAGCGTCGTCGCGGGGGCGAGCTCGTCCTCGAGCACGCGGGTGATCGACTGGATGACGACGGAGGTCGTCTTGTCCGACACGAGCAGCGGGATTTCCCTCCGCCGGCACTCGCGCACGACGTCGTCGGGCGGCTGCTGGCCTTTGGTGACCACGAAAGCCGCGATGGGCAGGGCGCAGATCGCCTCGATGCGCTCCCGCCGCACCTCGGCCGGCATCGTGTCGAGGTAGTTGAGCTCGCTCTCCCCGAGGATCTGGATTCTTCCCGGCTTGATGTACGGAATGAAGCCAGCCAGGGCGAGGCCCGGGCGCTGGATCCGGCCCCACGAGACAGCGCGGCCGAGACCCGACTCGCCCGCCACCACGCGCATTTCGAGATCCTCGAGCGCAGGGCTTCGAAGGATCGCCGCCGTCAGAGCGGTCGCGTTTTTCGGCGGTGGCGCCGAGTCGTTCACAATTGCCCCGCCAGGCCCGCCTCGGCTCCGCGGAGCACGCCGAGCAGTTCGAGCGGCGTCCGCGCGGCCCGCAGGCCGTCCACGACGCCGGGCGCGCGCAGGAGGCGCGAAATGCTCGCGAGCGCCTGGAGGTGCGGGGACGCAGCCTCCGCGGGAGAGGCCACGAGGAAGATGAGCGTGACCGGAATGCCGTCGGAGGCGCCGAAGTCGATGGGCCGCTCGGTCGAGGCCACGGCCACGACCACCTCCGCGAGGTCCAGCAGCTTGCAGTGCGGAATGGCGACTCCCCCGCCGAGGCCCGTGCAACCCAGCCTCTCACGCTCGATCAGGCGCGTCACGAGCTCTCCCGGCTCGCGCACGGCCCCCCCCTGCGCGAGGCGGAACGCGAGCTCCTCCAGGACCTCCTCGCGGGTGCGCCCCGGCAGACCCTGGAAGACCCGCCGGATGTCGTAGAGCCCGTCGGCGCGAACGGCGACGCTTTCGCGGGCCTCGTCGCCCCCGATCAGCATTCGGGCACGATCAACCCGAGGTCCCCATCACGGCGGCGATACAGCACCGAAACTTTTTCGTTCGACGCGTCGCGGAACACGAGCACTTCCTGGTCCGAGGATTCCATGGCGAGGGCGGCCTCGTCCACCCCCATGGGCTTGACCGCGGGCGGGCGGACGCGGACGACGCGGACGCCGGCCGGTTCCCGCGGGACGCGCGCCTCCGGCGTCTGCGCGCGCCATCCTTTCGGCAGGAACCGCGACCAGCCGCGGTGCTTGCGGTCGCGCCGTTTCTCCGTGTCGCGCATCGCCTGAGCGTCGATCTTCTCGAAAGCGAGCGCCACCGCCGCTCGCGGGTCTCCCGTCTCCTCCTGCGCCTTCCAGCGACGGCGGCCGTGGATCGCGATCACTTCGGCGCCGAATCGGTGCTTCTCGTGCGAGAGCACGAGCCGGACGTCCGCGGGGCTCCCGAGGTGGCGCTCCAGGCGGTGCGCGCGCTCCTCGGCCAGCTCCCTGAGCAACGGAGTCACTTCGACATTGCGACCGGTGCATTCGACTGCCATGGGGACCTCCTAAAAGGACTGCTTGCGCTGGGAGGAGGAGGGGATCCGGAGCTCCTCGCGGTACTTCGCCACGGTACGCCGCGCGATCTGGATCCCCTCGGAGCGCAGCCTCTGGGTGATGCGCGCGTCCGAGTGCGGCCGCCGCGAGTCCTCGTCCTGGACGATGCGGGAAATCTTGTTCTTGATCGAGAGCGAGGACACGTCGTCCCCCTGCGACGAGTCGATGCCGCTGTGGAAGAAGTACTTCATCGGCAAGAGGCCGCGCGGCGTGTGGATGTATTTGTTGGACACCACGCGCGAGACGGTCGACTCGTGCATGCCGATGTCGTTGGCGACGTCGCGCAACACGAGCGGACGCAGGTGCTCGATCCCGTGGTCGAGAAACCCGCGCTGGTGCCGCACGATCGAATCGGCGACCTTGTAGATTGTCCGCTGGCGCTGGTCGAGGCTCTTGATCAACCAGATCGCCGAGCGCATCTTGTCCTTGAGGTAGTTTGCGGCTTCCGCCCCGATCGCGCCGTTGCCGCCGCGCAACAGGCGGCGATACGACGCCGAGATGCGGAGCTTGGGAAGGCCGTCCTCGGAGAGCTGGATGATGTACTCGTCGCCGATCTTGCGCACGAAGACGTCGGGCTCCACGTAAATGGTCCGCTCGCTCGAATACTTGCGTCCGGGCTTGGGCTCGAGGTTTTTGATGATCTCGAAGGCGGCCTGGATCTCCGACATTCCGACGCCGAGCGTTTTGCAGAGCGGCGCGAACTGGCGGTTCAAGAACGCCGGCCAATGCTCCCGGATGATCTTCTCGATGAGTTCGTTCTCGACGCCGAGGGCTGCGAGCTGCATCAGCAGGCAGTCCGGAAGGTCGAACGCTCCGACGCCCGGGGGGTCGAAGGAGCGGACGAGCGCGAGCCCGGCTTCCACGTCGGCGTCGTTCTCGTAGTCGGCCTCCCGGATTTCCTCGCGCGAGACCCGCAGGTAGCCATCCTCGTCCACGTTGCCGATCAGGTAGGCCGCGATCTCGCGCACGCCGTCGCTCGCGCCGGACATGGACAGCTGCCAGGTCAGGTACTCGGGCAGGCCCTCGGGCCGCGTCAGCACGTTCTCGAGGGAGTATTCCTCGGGCTGCTCCTGGTACTGCCGCGGGTTGTACGACGAGTCGAGGTAGTCCTCGAAGTAGGAGTTGAAGTCGATCTCCTCGAAGGAGTCGCGCTCCTTCTCCGCCGCCGCCGGCGCCTCCGCGGGCGCACCCGCGTCCTCGTTGTCGCGCGCGGCCTCCACACGCTCGGCCTCCGACGTCTCCTCCTGCTCCTCGAGGACCGGGTTCTCCACGACTTCCTGGGTGAGGACTTCCTGCAGCTCCAGGCGGGACATCTGCAGCAGCTTGATCGCCTGCTGCAGCGACGGGGTCATGACCAGCCGCTGGGAGAGCCGGAGGTTGAGCTTCTGTTCGAGCGCCATGGCGGCGGCTCTAGTGGAGCCGGAAACCCTCCCCGAGATAGATCTTTTTCACTACGGCGTCATTCGACAAGGCAAGAGGCGTGCCTGCGCGAAGAATTTCTCCTCCGCTGATTATATAGGCGCGATCGACGATGCTCAAAGTCTCGCGCACGTTGTGGTCCGTGATCAGCACGCCGATGCCCGAGGAAGCGAGGCGCCGGACGATTTTCTGGATGTCGAGGACCGCAATCGGGTCGATGCCGGCGAAGGGTTCATCGAGGAGCAGGAAGTACGGCGAGAGCACCAGGCTCCGGGCGATCTCGACGCGCCGGCGCTCCCCTCCCGAGAGCGTGTACGCGCGATCGGACTTGAGCTCCGTCAGACCGAACTCCGCGAGCAGGGCCGCGCAGCGGGCCGCGCGTTCCTCGGGAGTCAGCGCGAGTGTTTCCAGGATCGCGAGCAGGTTTTCCTGCACGGTCATCTTCCGGAAGACGGACGGCTCCTGCGGCAGGTACGAGATCCCGGCCCGGGCGCGGAGGTACATCGGCAGCTCGGTGACGTCGCTCGACCCGAGCCGCACCGCTCCTTCGTCGGGCCGCACCAGGCCGACCATCATCGAGAAGATCGTCGTCTTGCCCGCCCCGTTCGGGCCCAGCAACCCGACGATCTCGCCCGCGGCGATCTCGAGCGATACCTGGCGCACGACCGTCCTGCCGCGGTAGGCCTTCACGAGGCCTTCGGCCGACAGAACCGGCCTGTCCCCGGATCTCAAAAGGTTCTGGATCAATTCTTCTCTGTTCGGTGAATCGTTTCCGTCTTGCCGCCTTCGGGAGCGGTGACCTCGACGCTACGCCCCCGATCGAAGATCGTCAAGATGGCCCCGGCGACCTGGTTTCCTGAGGCATCGATCACGCGCGCGGGTGTACCCCAGAGCATCGTCTTTCCCTGCTTCGGGTAGTCGACCGCCTTCTCCGCCCGCGCCGTGCGCCCCGCGGCGCGGTCGGCCAGGTCGACGTCTCCCGAGATCTCCATGCAGTCGACCCCGCGGTCGTTGCCGAGCCACGCGGTCGATTCCCCGCCGGTCGCACGCCAGGCCGCGCCGCGCGTGACGGTCACGCCCCCCTCGAACCGGCCGCTGCGGTCCGTATCGCGATACACAAGGCGGCGCGCCGAAACGATCGACGCCACCCGCTCCGCCGTCTTCGCCCCGCGCTCGGGCGCGAGCACTGCGCGGACGTTCTGGACCGCATTGACCGTCTTGTCCGTGTCGGATAGCGTGATGTCCTCGGCGAAGAGCGAAGAATCGTCCTGCCATAGCGACGCGGCGCCCGACAGGGTCGCGAGGCGGCTCGCATCATCGAGGACGATGCGGTCCGCCTTCGCGTAGCTCGGCCGGTTGGGGTCGCCGACGAAGGTCACCGTGTGCTTCTTCTGCGGATCGGCGCCCAGCACGGCGCGGGCGCGGCCCTGCCCGCGCACCTGCTGCCGCGGGCGATCGATTTCGATCCGGTCGGCCGAGAGTCGGGAGCCTGCGCTTGTCACCCGCGCGGAATGAGCGGCATCGCCGGTCAGCAGCCACAGGCCGCGCGCGTCGAGCTCGACGGCGCGCGCGGCGTCGCCCGAGCGGCCGTCGGAGTCCACCTTGACCGATCCTTCGAGCGCGACGTTCTGGGCCTCACCCTCCTTCGAGAAGCCGAGCGTTCCCTTTTCGGCCTCGGCGTGGCCGCCCTCGCCCTCCACGCGCACGCCGCCCGAGGCGTTCGCCGAGGCCGCGCGGCCGTCCTCGAAGGCCACGGAAATCTGGGGCGCGGTCAGACGGCGCGCGGGCTCCCAGAGGAGTGCGGGTGTCCCGGTGAACGAGAGGGTCCGCGGCTTGCCGGAGGCGTCGAACGTCAGCATGCTCTCCTCTCCCGAGTACTGCCGCTCGACGCCCGCCCTCTCGGGGGGTGCAGCCGACGGAGTGGCCGCGAGGATGCCGCGCACGTTGCCCGTCCCTCGCGCCCACTCCGTGCGCCCGCCGGAGGAGCCGGTCTTGACCGTCAGACGATCGGCGGCATAACGGTCTCCCGACCTCGATTGCCCGTCGACGTTTTCGAGCTCCAGGACACCGGCCTCCCGTCGGAACACGCCTTGGCGCGCCGTCAGCTTCGAGAGTCCGCCCGAATCCGTTCCGCTGCCTGCCCCTGCGAGCGGCCCGGCGAATCGAACCGCCTTCTCCGCGAGGTCGTACCGCGCCGAAGGTGCGGTCAGGTCAATCGAACCCCGCGTAAAGTGGACCGGGTGGGGCGCCTCGAGGATGCGGCGCGAGGGGTGGAAGAGCACTTCGTCCGTTTCGGCGAGCGACGCCTCCTCGTCGGACCACCGCACGTTACCCGAGAGCCTGGCCTCGCGGGTGCGCTCGTCGTACTCGCCGCGGTCGGAGTGGACCGTGACGGGAGCGCCGTCGTCGGGGTAGACCGTCAGGGTCACTTTCTCGCCGGCGTAGAGATCCGGGGCCAGTCCCGCGCCCGGCCCATAGCCGATCGTCCGGTCCGCTTTGATCCGCAGGAGCGGCTTTCCGGCGACCGACTCGGTGAAATCGAATCCGTTCAGAAGCGTCGTGGCCTGGCCCCGCGCCCGCTCCGAGGATCCGAGAGCTTCGGCGCCGCCGCGGCGGCCGGAAGCGGGGCGGCTTGCCGGACGGAACGAGAAGACGAGGACCGCAGCGAACAGCGCTGCGCACGCGAGCACGACGAGATCGAGACGGCGGATTCTCAAGCGCCGGCCCCTTCGCCCGCACGCGCCGCCACGATCTCGACCTGCAGCCCGTAGCCGCGCCGGTCTTCGGAGAGTCGGTAGTGCAGGTCGAAGGGCCTTCCCGACGCCGCCAGCCGATCGAAGCCCGGATCGGGCTGCCACGCAATGCACCGCACGTCGCCGCGCGGCGCGCGGAGTCGTCCGCGCAAACCCGCGGAACCGACAGGATGAAACGGGCCGGCCGCCTCCGCGCCGCGGGCGAGGAACACGGGACGGGGATTGCCCGCTCCGTGAGGCTCGAGCCGGGCCAGCTCGGCCGCGAGGTCGGGGCAGACCTGCTCGATCGGCAGCTCCGATTCGGCCTCCGCGGTCCGGACCAGGGCTGCCGGCGGAATGCGCGCCGAGAACAGAGCCCGGGCTTGCTCCCGGAATGTCTCGAAGCGCTGTGCGGGCAGCGTCGCGCCGGCTGCCTGCTCGTGGCCGCCGAATTCGAGAAAGTAGTCCGCAAGCTCTTTCATGATGCCGTAGAGCGACACGCCCGCAATGCTCCGGCCCGAGCCGGTCGCCCTGTCCCCCTCCAGACTGAAGAGCAGGGCGGGCCGGTGATATTCCCGCGCCAGTCGCGAGGCCGCGATGCCGAGCACGCCCCGGTGCCAGCTCGGATCGGCTTCCACGATCACGGCGCTCTGCAGACTGTCGGGGGAACCCTCGACCCTCGCCCGCGCCTGCTCGACCACCCGGCGCTCGAGGGTCTGCCGCTGTGCATTGCGCGCCGAGAGCTCGCGGGCGATCTCCCCGGCCCTTGCGGCGCTCCGCTCCTCGAAGAGCGAGAGTGCCAGGGTCGCCGTGTCGAGCCGGCCCGCCGCGTTCAAGCGCGGCCCGATGCGGAAAGCCACATCCTCGGACGTCGGCGCGGTGCCCGGCGAGAGCCCCGCCTCGGCGAGGAGTGCGCGCAGCCCCGGCGACCGGGAAGAAGACAGGGCCGCGAGGCCGAGCGCGGCGATGACCCGGTTCTCGCCCTCGAGCGGCACGAGGTCGGCGATCGTGCCGAGGCACGCGGCGCGCAGCAGCGAGTCTTGCGACAGCGCAACCCTGGCGCGGCGGGCAACGGCTTGTGCGATCTTCATGGCGATGGCCGACGCCGCCAGATCCTTGTACGGATATGGGCAGCCCGGCTGCTTCGGGTTGACGACGATGGCGCCGGCGGGCAGCTCGTCCGGAACGAGGTGGTGGTCGGTGACGATGACCTCGACGCCGGCGGCGCGGGCGCAGGCCACGCCTTCGACGGCCGTGATGCCGCAGTCCACCGTGACGATCGTCGCCGGAGAAAGCTCCGCGAGCACGCGGCGGACCGTGTCGGGCTTCAACCCGTAGCCGTCCCGCAGGCGATGAGGAATGAACGCCGCGGCGTCGGCCCCTACGCGAACGAGTGCCGCCTGCAGCTGGGCGACCGCGGTGACGCCGTCCACGTCGTAGTCGCCGAACACGACGACCCGCTTATTTCGCCGGGCGGTCGCGACCAGCAGATCGGCCGCCGCCTCGGCCCCCA
>JANMPW010000056.1:0-7358 GCA_031370065.1 Acidobacteriota bacterium | reverse complement strand
TCGACGAACTCGATCGAGAGCGGCGCCGTCCGCTCGAAGAAGCGGGCGGTCTCTTCGATCGTGTAGCCGATGTTGGCGTCCACGCGGATCGTCGCGTCCGGGCCGACGCGTTCGCGCAGTTTCGCGAGGCGCTCGAGGTCGAGCTCGAGGGCGTCGCCGATCTTCACCTTCAGAACGCGGAAACCTCGGCCGAGGTACTCGTCGGCCTCGGCCAGCGTCTCGGCGACCGACTTGATGCCGATCGTGATCGAGGTCGGCAACGCCTCGTGGGCGCGGCCGAGCATGTCGGCGAGCGGGACCCCGAGATGCTGGGAGAGCAGGTCGTGGAGCGCGATGTCCACGGCGGCGCGGGCAGCGGGCGTGCCCGCCGTGCGCGCAGCGGCCTCGCGGCAGAGCAGCGGCAGCGTGCGGACATCGCGCCCGACCAGCCACGCGAGGCTCTCGGTCGCGATCGCGTTGCCGCACGCCTCGAGCGTCTCGCCCGTGACGTGCTCTCCTGGGGAGGCGGCGCCGAGGCCGATGAGGCCGTTCTCGGTCTCGATGCGCACGATCACGTTGCCGACGCTCGAGAGCGGTTCCTGGCCGGCGATCGCGTAGGGCCGCGTCAGCGCGAAGCCCTCGATGGCGCTCGACGCGCGAACGATCTTCATGCCTTGCGCTCGCTCGCGAGGAACTCCCGGATGACCGGAACGAGCGCCTCCACACCCTCTTCGAGGGGACGCACGACGGGAATTCCGAGGCCCCACCTCAGCCGCTGCTGCTCGGCGCGCAGCGCCTCGGGTCGCATGGCCTCGCCGTTGAGTGTGACGGCGAGCGTGCGCGCGCCGAGGGTGTGGATCAACGCGATCTCGTCGGAGACGGGCGGGATTCGGAGGTTGAACTCCTCGAGGCCTTCGTAGTGGGTCCTTCCGGGCGCGTGCTGCAGAATGACGCCGGCGGCGCGGCCGGACAGGATGAACTCGGATCCCGCGGGCCCGGCGGGATTGCGCAGCGCCGATTGGCCTTCGAGCAGGATGAGCTCGGGCCGGACCGCTTCCCAGCAGGAGACGATGGCGTGCTCGAGCTCGCCCGACACGAAATCGTTCGGGACCGAATCGAAGATGAAGCCGAACGGAGCGCCCTGCATCCAGCCGGTCTGGCCGGTGAACACGAGCTCGGTCCGGATCCCCGCCTTGCGGCAGGCCTCGAGCAGGAAGCGGGCGGTCGTCCGTTTGCCGAGCGCGCAGTCGGTGCCCAGCACGGCGATGCGGGGAGCGCCGACCGAGAGGATCTTGCCCTCCCAGAAATGGAGGTCCGTGCGGCGCGCGGTGCGCCGCACGTCGCGGATGGTCACGCCCTTTTTCTCGGCGGCCGCCGCGAGCGCGGGGTCGTCGCCGATGAACTCGTGGAGCCCGTTGACGACGGACATGCCCGCGTCGATCGCCTCGAAGAGCAGTGCGCGCAGCCCCGGTGTCACCCGGCCGCCCGAGGTCGCCACGCCCACGATGCAGAAGTCGGGCGCGGACCCGAGCGCCTCGAGCGCCTCCGCGATCGAAGCGTGGACGGGGATGCCGCGGCGCACGCCATCGAGCACGTCGCCGGCGTCGCGGCCGGCCGTGGGCGCGTCGATGACCGCGAGGATGCGGTATCGGTCGGTGCCGCGCACGAGGCCGTGCGCTGTCTTCCCGCTGGCGGTCGACAACAGTCCGTCGCAGATGACGAGAGCGGTCCCATCCATCGCGGCGCATTATCCGACGAATCGGGGCGCGGGCTCCGGGGTAGACTGGCCGGAGGGGGATTCTTCTGCCCGAGAAACGACGCACCGGTTCGGTCGCGCGCGCCGGGTCGCCGGTCTACGGCTCCTCGCTCTTCGGCGCCGACGACCTCCACCTGTTCAACGAGGGCACGCACGAGCGGCTCTGGGAGCGGCTCGGATCGCACCCGCGGACGTTGGATGGCGTTGTCGGAGCCTCGTTCGCAGTGTTCGCCCCGAATGCCTCCTCGGTCTCGGTCATCGGCGACTTCAACGGATGGAAAGAGGGTGCGCATCCCCTGCAGGAGATCGAGCAGTCTGGCGTCTGGGAGGGCTTTCTGCCGGGAGTCGAGCGGGGGTCCGTGTACAAGTACCACATCGTTTCGCGCCTGGCTGGGTACCGCGTCGACAAGGCGGACCCCTTTGCCGTGCGGCACGAGACGCCGCCGCGCACGGGCTCGGTTGTCTGGGACCTCGAATACCGTTGGCGGGACGACACGTGGGCCGCGGGGCGCGCGCAGAAGCACGAGCCCTCGGCGCCGATCTCCATCTACGAGGTGCACCTCGGGTCCTGGCGCCGCGTCCCCGAGGAGGGTAACCGGTGCCTGACCTACCGCGAGGCGGCGGGGGCGCTCGCCCATTACGCGCGCCAGATGCACTTCACGCACGTCGAGCTGCTTCCCGTCATGGAGCACCCGTTCACCGGGTCCTGGGGCTACCAGAGCACGGGCTACTTCGCGCCGACGAGCCGGTTCGGGACGCCGCAGGACTTCATGTACCTCGTGGACACGCTGCACCAGGGTGGTGTCGGCGTGATCCTCGACTGGGTGCCCTCGCACTTTCCGTCGGACGAGCACGGCCTCGTCTACTTCGACGGGACGCACCTCTACGAGCACGCCGACTGGCGGCAGGGCTACCACCCGGACTGGTCGAGCTGCATCTTCAACTACGGCCGCAACGAGGTCCGCAGCTTCCTGCTGTCCTCGGCGCTCTACTGGCTCGACCGGTACCACGCCGACGGCCTGCGCGTGGACGCGGTCGCCTCCATGCTCCACCTCGATTACTCGCGCAAGGCCGGCGAGTGGATCCCGAACAAGCGCGGCGGATGGGAGAACCTCGAGGCCATCTCGCTCTTGCGCCGGATGAACGACGAGGTCCGCGAGCAGCACCCGGACGTCCTGATGATCGCCGAGGAGTCGACGTCGTGGCCGATGGTCTCGCGGCCGACCTACGTCGGGGGCCTTGGCTTCGACATGAAGTGGGACCTCGGCTGGATGAACGACATGCTCGACTACATGAAGCTCGATCCGGTGTTCCGCAAGTTCCACCACACCGAGCTCACGTTCCGCAGGATGTACCAGTACTCCGAGAACTTCGTCCTGCCGCTCTCGCACGACGAGGTCGTGCACCTGAAGGCGTCGCTCCTCTCGAAAATGCCGGGCGACGACTGGCAGAAGTTCGCCAATCTGCGTCTGCTCTTCGCCTACATGTGGGCGCAGGCCGGCAAGAAGCTCCTCTTCATGGGGGGCGAGATCGGCCAGCGGCGCGAGTGGAACCACGACACGAGCCTCGACTGGGACCTGCTCGAGCACCCGAGCCACGCGGGCGTGCAGATGTGGGTGCGCGATCTGAATCGCCTCTACGCCGCCGAGCCCGCGCTCCACGCGCTCGACTTCGAGCCGCGCGGCTTCGACTGGATCGACTGCCACGACGCCGATCACAGCATCGTCTCGTTCGAGCGCCGCGGGCCCGATCCCGGCGACACGATCGTCGCGGCCTTCAACTTCACGCCCGTGCCGCACCAGGCCTACCTCGTCGGAGTCGGCGCGGACGGGGACTGGGTCGAGATTCTGAACAGCGACGCCGCCGAGTACGGCGGCAGCGGTGTCGGCAACCGCGGGCGCGCCGTGGCGCTGTCCGTGCCGGCCCACGGCCGCACGCACAGCCTGTCGCTCACGCTCCCGCCGCTTGGCGCGATTTTCTTGAAGCCGGCCGAGGAAACCCCTGTCGTCGTCGCGGCCGAGGCCGGGGCGCAAGTGGAGCCCGCGCCGCCGCTGCCCGCGGCGAAGTAGCGGCGGGCCGGATCCCGATGGAACGCTACGTCTGCATTCACGGACACTTCTACCAGCCGCCGCGGGAGAACCCGTGGCTGGAGGCGATCGAGGGGCAGCCGTCCGCGTACCCGTACCACGACTGGAACGAGCGCATCGCGGCCGAATGCTACGCGCCCAACGCCGACGCGCGCATTCTCGACGGGGACAACCGCATCGTCGCGATCGTCAACAACTACGCCTCGATGAGCTTCAACTTCGGGCCGACGCTGCTCTCCTGGCTCGAGGACAAGGCGCCGGAGGTGTACCGCGCCATCCTCGCCGCGGACCAGGAGAGCGGCCGCCGATTTTCCGGGCACGGGTCGGCGCTCGCGCAGCCTTACAACCACATGATCCTTCCGCTCGCAAGCCCGCGGGACCGCCGCACGCAGGTGTCCTGGGGCTTGCGCGATTTCGTGCACCGCTTCGGGCGCGACCCCGAGGGCATGTGGCTTCCGGAGACCGCCGTCGACGTCGCGTCGCTCGAGGCGCTGTCCGAGGCCGGCATCGCCTTCACGATCCTCGGGCCCCACCAGGCGAGCCAGGTTCGCAAGCTCGGCGCCGCGGATTGGCAGGAGGTGCCCGCCGGCGGGATCGATCCCACGATGCCCTACCGCGTGCTGCTGCCTTCCGGGCGCGCGATCGCGGTCTTCTTCTACGACGGCCCCATCTCGCGCTCCGTGGCCTTCGACCGGCTCCTCTCGACGGGCGAGCGCTTTGCGGAGCGCCTGGCCGGGGGCTTCACCGAGGACGCGGCGCGCCCCCAGCTCGTGCACATCGCGACCGACGGGGAGACCTACGGGCACCACCACCGTCACGGCGACATGGCGCTCGCTTACGCGCTCCACACGCTCGCCTCGAAGGACCTCGCGCGGCTGACCAACTACGGCGAGTTTCTGGCGAAACACCCTCCCACCCACGAAGCGCGGATCCTCGAGAACTCTTCGTGGAGCTGCGCCCACGGCGTCGAGCGGTGGCGTTCCGACTGCGGCTGCCAGTCGGGATTGCACTTGGGGTGGACGCAGTCCTGGCGCGCGCCCCTGCGAGAGGCGCTCGACGCTCTGCGCGATACCCTCGCGCCGCTGTGGGAAGAGAAGGCGGGCGCAATTTTCCCGGACCCCTGGCAAGCGCGCGAGGAATACGTCCGCGTGGTCCTCGACAGCACGCCCGAGACGAAGCGGCGATTCCTCGCGACGCACGCGGGGCGGGAGCTCGCGGAGCTGGAGCGGATCGCCGCTTTAAAACTGCTCGAGCTCCAGCGGCACACCCAGCTCATGTACACCAGCTGCGGCTGGTTTTTCGACGACGTGGGCGGGATCGAAGCGCGCCAGATCATCCAGTACGCCGGGCGGGTGCTGCAGCTCTCGGGGGAGCTCTTCGGGGCCGGCCTCGAGGAGCAGTTCCTGGATCTTCTGGAAAAGGCGAAGAGCAACGACCCCGAGGCGGGCGACGGGCGGAAGATCTACGAGGATTCGGTGCGCCCCGCGATGGTTTCGCTCGAGCGGGTCGGCGCTCACTACGGGGTCAGCTCGCTCTTCACCGACGGCGAGAACGCGAGCGTCTACTGCTACGGCGTGCGCCGCGAAAACCACCGCGTCCTGACGAGCGGCCGGGCCCGCCTCGTCCTCGGCAGCGCGCGGGTGAGCTCGGAAGTGACGGGGGAGTCCGAGGAAGTGGCTTACGGGGTCCTGCACCTCGGGGACCACAACCTCTCCGGCGGCGCCGTGCGGTTTCCCGGACAGGAGGCCCACGAAAAGCTCGTGGCTTCTGCCGAGGAGCTCTTCCGCAGGGCCGATCTCACCGAGAGCCTGCGCCTCGTCGATCGCACATTCGGATCGGGTGTCTACGCGCTCCGGCTTCTCTTCCGCGACGAGCGGCGGCACGTCCTCGGCCTCATCCTCCGTCCGGTCCTGCGCGAGGCGGATGCGGTGTACCGCCAGATCTACGAGCAGAACGCCCCGCTCATGCGCTTTCTCGCGAGCAACGCCATCGCGCAGCCGCGCGGGTTCCGGATGGCCGCGGAGCTGGCGCTCAACACGAGCCTGCGCGCCGAGCTCGAGCTCGAGGCCGAAGAGCTCCACGTCGCGCGGTTCTCCACGATCCTCGAGGACGCCCGGAACGTCGGCGTCACGCTCCACGAGGACGGTCTGGGACTGGCCGTCGAGCACGCGGTGGAACGGCTGGCGGACTTGCTGCGTGGCAGCCCCTCCGATCTTGCAAAGCTCGAGGAGCTGGATGCGATCGTGGATCTGGTGCGTCAGCTACCCTTCGAGGTGGATTTCTGGAAGGTGCAGAACACCTATTACCGGCTCCTGCGCCAGTTTCTTCCGGGCAAGCAGCGGGAAGCCGAAGGGGGCTTCGAGGACGCCCGCCGCTGGGTCGAGCGGTTCCTCGCCCTCGGAGAGAAGCTGTCGGTCAAAGTGACAGGCAGCGGTCCGGCTCAGGGGTCTCCAGGTCTCTGAAGCCACATGGGTTAGTGGGTCCGGGCGGTCTGCTACACTCCATATCGAGTTGACACCCGTTCTCGAAAAAGCCTTCCGGGTTTCCGGTGTTCCCGAGAAGCTCCTTCCTCTCTTCGCCCTTTCCCACGATCTCCGATGGACGTGGCGGTCGGATGTCCGCGCGCTCTTCGAGTTCCTGGATCCGGAGGCCTGGCGGCGGGCGGGCGGAAACCCGGTGAAGCTCTTCCGCGAGGTGCCGGCCGAGAGGCTCCGGCGCGCCGCGGAAGACCCCACCTACCAGGCAGAGCTCCTCGCCAAGGTCCGGCAGCTGACCGAGGAGGACCTTGCCGAGCCCAAGCACCCGGCGGCCCGGGAGCTCGTGGCCCGCGGCGAGCTGATCGCCTACTTCTCGGCGGAGTTCGGGCTGACCGAAGTCCTGCCGATCTACGCGGGCGGACTCGGAGTCCTCGCGGGCGACCACCTGAAGTCCGCAAGCGACCTCGGCGTGCCGTTGACGGGCGTGGGGCTTTTCTATCGCGAGGGGTACTTCCGGCAGGTCGTCAACGACGACGGCATGCAGAACGAGGCGTACCCGGTCCTCGAGCTGGACGAGCTGCCGCTCTCGCTCGCCGAGACGCCGGACGGGAGCCCGCCCGTCGTGACGGTGGACCTCGCCGGGCGGACCGTGCACCTGCTCATCCGCATGGCCAGGGTCGGGCGCGTGCCCTTGCTGCTGCTCGACACGAACCTGCCGGAGAACGAGGCGACCGACCGCGAGATCACCGCGCGCCTCTACGGGGGGGGCTTCGAGACGCGGCTCCAGCAGGAGATCGTGCTCGGAATCGGCGGCCTGCGCGCCCTCGAGAAGCTCGGCATCCCCCCGACGATCCGGCACATCAACGAGGGCCACGCCGCCTTCGTCTCGCTCGAGAGGATCCGCCGCCTCGTGCAGGAGGAGCACCTCTCGTTCGCCGAGGCGCGCGAGGTCGCGACGACCGGCAACATCTTCACGACCCACACGCCCGTGCCCGCGGGCATCGACGTCTTCTCGCCGGAGCTGCTCTGGAAGTACTTCGCCGGGTACGTCAACGAGCT
>JANMPW010000011.1:0-2473 GCA_031370065.1 Acidobacteriota bacterium | reverse complement strand
ACGAAACTCGACGAGGAGAAAGACATGAACGACAACTTCAGTTCGCAGCCCGCGGCGCCGCCGCCTTCCCCGGCTCCGGCCGCCGTCTCCCCGCCGCCGCCCGTGGTCACGCATACGGTGATCGTGGATCGCAAGTCGCCGGCGCTGGCAGGGTTCCTGTCCATGTTCCCGGGCCTCGGCCACCTGTATCTCGGCCTCTATCCCCGCGCGTTTGCCGTGGGCGGCGCGTTCATTCTGGGGATCATGATGACGTCGCACGGCGGCCCGGGCGAGTTCTTCGGTCCGCTCATCGCCTTCGTGTGGTTCTTCGCGATCATCGACGCCGTGCGCCAGGCCAATGCGATCAATCGGGGCGAGGTGGCCGCGGAGGGCTTCGCGCCCGAGCAGCAACTGCGCAAGGCGGCGGCCGGCACGGGCGCTCTGACGTGGGGCGTCATCCTCGTCGGGCTCGGTTCCCTGCTCCTGATCGACCGCTATTTTGAGATCGACTGGTCCTTCATGTCCGAGTGGGGCGGGCCGGGCGCGTTCATCCTCCTCGGCCTCATCCTGATCGTCAGCCACATCCGCAAGCGCCGCCGTGACAACGAGGCGCACGTGGGAATGCCGCCGCGGAGTCGGTAGTCGGGAGGCAGTCGCCAGGAGGCAGGAGTGGCGGGAGGCGCAAGCCTCCCGCTCCGTGTTTTAACGGCGCTTGAAGTACTTCTCCAGATCCTCTTCGCTCATCGACAACACCACCGGCCGTCCGTGGGGACAGGTGAAGCGGTCGCGGGTCTTCGCCCAGTCCGAGACGAGGTGCCGGATCTCCTCGGGCGCGAGGTGGTAGCGGATCGTCACCGCGGAGCGGCAGGCAACGCTGGCGGCGAGGCGGTCGCGCCGCGTCGTTTCGTCGGCGCTTCCCGAGTCCGCAAGGGACGCGAGGGCCATCCGCAGGGTCTCGGCGGGGTCCCGTTCCGTCGCCTCCGCGGGCAGCGCCGCGATGGCGTACGACCGGCCTGACATCGGCTCGATCTCGAATCCCGCGGCGGAGAGATCCTCTTCGCGCGACACCAGCGTCTCGACCTCTTCCGGCGTGGCCTCGAACAGCAGCCGCAGCAGGAGCCTCTGCGACAAGACGCGACCCGATCCGATGCGGTCCCGGATCCGCTCGTACAGCGTTCTCTCGTGCGCGGCGTGCTGGTCGATCACCAGCAGGCCCTCGGGCCCGGAAGCCAGGATGAAAGACTCGCGGTACTGGCCGATTGGCACGATGTCCGGTGTCTTCTTCTCGGCCAGAGGCGTCACTCCGGCCGACGAGGGGTACGCCGTTTCCGCGGGCGGCGCCGGGACGCCGACGGGAACCCCGGCCGGCGAAGCAAACGGGTCGCGGTAGGGGGCCTGAGCCTCGGCCACGACGGAGCCCGACGGAACGGGCCGCAGCCGGCGTTCCTCCTTGCCCGCGAGCAGCGCCGAGTGCAGCGCGTGGTAGACGAGCCGGAACGCGGTGGCGCCGTCTGCGAAACGCACCTGGGTCTTGCCGGGCGAGACGTTGACGTCCACCGCACCCGGTTCTGCCGTGATGTACAGGAACACGCCCGGATGGCGATCGAGGCGGATCGCATCGCGCGACGCCTGCGAGATCGCCCGCGCCAGCGCGCGGTCCTCCACCGGCCGGCCATTGACGAAGAGGTACTGGTACCGCCGGCTCGGAAAGGTCACCGAGCCGCGCGTGGCATAGCCCGCCAGGCGCAGCGGGCCCGATCGCGCCTCGCAGAGCTCGAGCTCCCCGAGGGTCGCGCGGCCGAAGACCTGGAGGATCCGGGCTCCCCGATCGACCGCGGCCGGCGCGTCAAGCGTCTCGCGCCCGTTCGAGCGCAGGGAAAACGCGACGGTGTGGTTCGAGAGTGCTGCTTTGGTCACGGCCGCCGCCACCGCGCGCGCCTCCGCCTCCGGGGATGCCAGGAACTTGCGGCGCGCCGGCGTCCTGGCGAAGAGACCCTCCACGAGCACGTCGGTCCCGCGGGGGCGCGCCGCGGGCTCCTCGGAAACCGGCCCGCCGCACTCGATCCGCAGCCGGATGGCCTCGGGTGAGGCGCCGTCGGAGGTCGTCAGCGTCAGCTGCGAGACCGATGCGATCGAAGGCAAGGCCTCTCCGCGAAACCCGAAGGTCGCCACCTTCAGAAGGTCGGCGTCGGTCGAAATCTTCGACGTGGCGTGCCGCTCGAGCGAAAGCCGCGCGTCCTCGGCGGACATTCCCGAGCCGTCGTCGCGCACGAGGATCCGGTCCACGCCGCCCCCGTCCACCTCCACGTCGATGCGGGAGGCGCCGGCGTCGAGGGCATTCTCGACCAGCTCCTTGACGGCGGACGCCGGCCGCTCCACGACCTCGCCGGCGGCGATGCGGTCGATGACCGGGCTCTCGAGGCGGTGGATCCGGGGCACGGCCGAAGTGTATCGCCCGCCCTCTGCGCCGGATAGAATCTCGGGAGCGCCCCCG
>JANMPW010000745.1:0-2663 GCA_031370065.1 Acidobacteriota bacterium | reverse complement strand
TCGACGGAGGAGATCGGGAAAAGCTGATCGAGACGGTGCGCGGCGTCGGCTACCGCCTTCGCGAGCCCGGTGCCGGTCCGGGAGCCTGAGGCGGCTCGCGTGAGCCTCTTCGATCGTTTTCGCGCTCCCGCGTCCGAGGCTCCGGGCGCCGCAGAATCGGCGCTCGCGGAGCTGAAGGCACGGCTCGTCGAAACGAAGAATCGGCCCCTCCTGCGGATTCCGGCGGGCGGCCTGCCGGCGGACGCGCGCGCGATTGCGGAGAGTCTGAACGCGCGCCTCGATGCGCTCGCGGCATCCGAGAAGGAACAGCAGCAGTTCATCGCCGACGTGTCCCACGAGCTGCGCACGCCCCTGACGGTGCTCCGCGGCTCGCTCGAGGTGGCGCTCGAAGAAGACCGGTCGGCCGAGGAATACCGCGAGGCGATCGGCAACGCGATCCTCGAGGTGCGGCACCTGACGCGGATCTCGCAGAACCTCCTCTTTCTGACCCGCGGCGAGAGCGGCCACGTGACGCTCTCGTTTGCGAACCTCGACCTCGGACGCTTCGCCTCGGAGACCGTGCGGGACCTCGCCCAGGCCGCGGCGGACCGGGAAATGGAGCTCGACGTCTCCGCGCCCGAGTTGCCCGTGTACGTGTTCGCCGACGGTGGCCGTCTGCAGCAGGTGCTGCATAACTTGATCGAGAACGCGCTCCAGTACACCGACCCGGGTGGAAGGATCCGCGTCGCAGTGGCCGCGGCGCCGGGCGAGGCCCTGCTTTCCGTTTCCGACACGGGCATCGGGATCCCGGAAGCGGACGTGCCCTACGTCTTCGAGCGTTTCTTCCGCTCGAAGCGTTCCCGCAGCACGAACCCGGGGGGCTCGGGGCTCGGCCTCTCGATCGTTCGCTGGATCGTCGAGGCGCACAAGGGCCGGGTGACGGTCGAGAGCGCGGTGGGGAAGGGGTCGACGTTCACAGTGCATCTGCCGGTGATTTAGGTTTCAGGTCCCAGGTTCCAAGTTTGGGAAACCGACCTGATACCCTTTGATCGTGCGTCCCGTCTATGTGCTGTCCGCGGCCCGAACCCCGATCGGCAAGTTCGGGGGTTCGTTCGCCGCGCTCACGCCGGCCGAGCTCGGTGCCGCCGCCGCGCGGGCCGCGATCGAGCGCTCGGGTCTGCCCGCGGCAGCCATCGACGAGGTGATCTTCGGCCACGGGAGGCAGGCGGGAGGGGGCCCCAACACGGCGCGGCAGGCCTCGCACCGCGCCGGGGTGCCCGACTCCGTCCCTGCGTTCACGGTGAACAAGGCCTGCGCGTCGTCGTTGAAGGCCATCACGCTCGGGGCACTCTCGATCGCCTCCGGGGAGAACGACGTCGTCCTCGCCGGCGGGCACGAGTGCATGTCGGCCACGCCGTATCTGCTTCCGCGGGCGCGCTTCGGCACGAAGATGGGCCACACGGAGGTCGTCGACGGAATGTACCGGGACGGCTTCCTCTGCCCTCTCTGCGGGCAGCTGATGGGGGAGACCGCGGAACACCTCGTGCGCGAGTACGGGATCTCGCGCGCCGAACAGGATGCCCTCGCGGTCGAGTCGCAGCGCCGCGCCGGGGAGGCGATTCGGACCGGCCGGTTCGCCGAGGAGATCGTCGCCGTGACGATCGCCGGAAAGAAAGGCGACGTGGCCGTCGCCGCGGACGAGCATCCGCGCCCCGAGACGACCCTCGATTCGATCGCGAAGCTGCCGCCGGTCTTCGAGAAAAATGGCACGGTGCACGCAGGCAATTCCTCCGGGATCACGGACGGCGGCGCGGCGGTCGTCCTCGCGACGGAGGAGGCGGTGGCGAAGGCCGGCGTCGAGCCGCTCGCCCGGGTCGCGGCGTGGGCGTCGGCCGGCGTGGACCCCTCGCGCATGGGCATCGGGCCCGTCCCCGCGGTCCGTGCGCTCCTCGAAAAGACGAGGCGCACGCTGTCCGACATCGACCTGATCGAGCTCAACGAGGCCTTCGCCGCGCAAATCATCGCCTGCGAGCGGGACCTGTCGCTCGACATGGCGAAGGTCAACGTGAACGGCGGCGCCATCGCCCTCGGTCACCCCATCGGCGCGACGGGCGCCCGCATCGTGACGACACTCCTGTACGAGATGAAGAGACGGCGCGCCAGGAGGGGCATCGCTACCCTCTGCATTTCCGGCGGCATGGGCATGGCTGTCCTGTTCGAGCGGGACTGATGCGCATCGCTCTGACGCTCGACCGCGACACCGATCTCTCGGAGACGAACGACTATCTGCGCGCGCTGGTCGCGGCGGGGGTCCCGCGCGAGGAGATCGACGTCGTGACCCCGCTTCAACCCGAGTCGCGGCCTTTCGACGCGCTCGTCCTCGGCGGGGGCGCCGACGTGGATCCGGCGAGGTACGGCGAGCCTGTACTCGAGGACGGCAGCGTGGAGATCGATTCCGAGCGGGACGCGATCGACTTTCGGCTCTTCGAGCAGGCGCGGCGCTCGGGCGCCCCGGTCCTCGGGATCTGCCGCGGGCTCCAGGTCGTCAACGTGGCCCTCGGAGGCACGCTCGTGCAGGACATCCCGACCGAGCGGCCGTCCCCGGTGGTCCATGCGAGGAGCAAGGCGGAGAAGGCGCGGCGCGACCACAGCGTGTCGATCGCCCCGGGAACGCGGCTCGCCGC
>JANMPW010000710.1:0-9423 GCA_031370065.1 Acidobacteriota bacterium | reverse complement strand
CGTCGCCCCGACGAATCCCGCGATCGAGCCCTCCCAGGACTTCTTCGGAGAAACCACGGGGGCGAGCCGGTGGGCGCCGAAACGCCTGCCGAAATAGTAGGCGCAGGAATCGCAGACCCAGACGAGCAGAAGCAGGAAGAGTACGGCGCGAGGCGAGTGGTGCCGGAGAAAGCAGAGCGTCGTCGCCGGAAGCGCGACGGACAGGACGCCGAACGCCGTTGAGCCCGCTCCCGCGAGAGCGGCTGCAGGAGCGACGCGGGCGAACAGCAGCGCGAGCGCGGCCAGGGCGATCCCGAGAAGGATCAGACCGAACCATCCGCCCGGCCGCTCCCGGGCGGTGATCTCGACGAGGCCCGCCCTCGTCATGAACCGGATCGGTCCCCAGAGGATCGCCGCGTCGCCGACAACGAGGCCGCCGAAGAGGATCCCGGCGGTCTTCGCTACCGGGTGCCCCGTCTTCTCCGCCATCCGGTAGAACTCCCAGAGCGCGCCGAGCGCGACGAAAGCCACGAGGAGATTGAAGACGATCGGAGGCGCCAGGAAGAGGGCCGCCAGGACGATCGGGATGGCGACCGCCGCCGCGAGCTCGCGCTTCAGCGCCGCCCGCCTTCGGCCTTTGCTTCCGACTTCGCGTCCGACGGCCTGCCCTCGTTGATCACGCCGCCGTAGCGCCGCTCCCGCTTCTGAAAATCGAGAATCGCCTCGAAGAGGTGGCGCTTGCGGAAGTCGGGCCACAGCGTCGGCGTGACCCAAATCTCGCTGTAGGCGATCTGCCAGAGCAGGAAGTTCGAGACGCGCATCTCTCCGCTCGTGCGGATGAGCAGGTCCGGATCCGGAAGCCCCGCCGTGCCGAGACGCGAGCCGAGGGTCTCTTCGTCGATCTGCTCGGGCGTAAGCCGGCCCGAGACGACGTCGTTGGCGAGCGAGCGGCAGGCGTCGACGATCTCGGTCCGGCCGCCGTAATTGAGCGCGATGTTGAAGGTCATGCCGCGGCAGGAGGACGTCGCGGCGAGGCCCTGCGCGAGCGCCTTCTGCACCGAGGGATCGAGCTCGTTCATCCTGCCCACCACGCGAAATCGGATGTCGTCCTTGAGGAGGTTGGAGAGCTCTCTCGCGAGGTACTCTTTCAGCAGCGACATCAGTGTGACGATCTCGAAGCGGGGCCGTTTCCAGTTCTCGACGGAGAAGGCGTAGATCGTCAGGGCGTCGAGCTCGAGCCGGGCGCATGTCTCGACCACCTCCCGCACCGACGCGATTCCGGCCCGATGGCCCTCGACCCGCGGCGAGCCCCGTTGCTTCGCCCAGCGGCCGTTGCCGTCCATGATGATCGCCACGTGGCGCGGGAGCCGGGCGAGATCGATCTCGTCGAGCAGCTGCCGCTCGAGAGTGTCCGCCGGGGCCAAGGCGTCGAGATCGATCACGGCTCAATAGTAGCGCGCCGGACGGCCGCCGGCTCGTAGAAGACGCGGCACAGGGTCAGCCCCTGCGCCGCGGCCTTGTGGGAGACCAGCCGCCGGTCTCCAGTCTCGAGCAGGCGGACCATGCGGTCCGGCGGGACCCGGCCCCTGGCCGTGTCGGACAGCACTCCGCAGATCGAGCGCACCATGCCGCGCAGGAATCCGTCTCCGCGGAAGAGGGCCTGGAGCTCTGCGCCGTCCTCGCGGACCGTGATCGAGTGAAGACTCCTCACCGTGGACTTGCCCGCCGGCGGGCCAACCGCGAAGATGCGGAAGTCGCGCACGCCGGGCACGACGCGGGCGGCCTCCCGCATCCGCCCGAGGTCGGCGCGGGAAGAGATCCTCGCGACGAAGGGTTGGTCGCGGGGTGGAATCACCTCGGCCCGGCTCCAGCGGTAGAGATACTCCTTCCAGCCGGCGTCGAAGCGGGCGTGGAAGTCCGGCGCGACCTCCTCGACCGCGAGCACGCGCACGTCTTCCGGAAGCCGCCCGTTGACCGCCTCGCGGACCGCGCGCGGGTCGCGACGCCGCGGCAGGTCGAAGTGCGCGACCTGCCCGTCCGCGTGCACGCCGGCGTCGGTGCGGCTGGCTCCCTCGATGCGGACGGGAACGCGCGCGAGCTGCTGCAGCGCCTCTTCGAGAGCCGCCTGCACCGTGCGCGGCGCGTTCTTCTGGCGCTGCCAGCCGTGGAACTCCGTCCCGACGTAGGCGATCGTGGCTCGGTAGCGGGTGGGCTGGCTCATGCGGCGCGCTCGGAGCGGATAAACTCGGGCACCGCAAGATACCCCATCCTCCATGATCGAGAGCACTCTGGCAGCCCGGGACCCCGTTTGCGGCATGGCCGTCACGCCGTCGTCGCTGCATGGGAAGATCCAGGTCGTCGAATGACGGAGCCGCGGCTACGCATCACGGAAATCTTCCGCTCGATCCAGGGCGAGTCGACGCGGGCGGGCCTGCCCTGCGCGTTCATCCGACTCACGGGCTGTTCGCTGCGGTGCGTCTGGTGCGACAGCGCCTATGCCTTTCACGGCGGCGGGGACATGACGACGTCCGAGGCGGCCGAACGCGCGCTGGCGCTCGGCACCGAGCTCGTCGAGGTCACGGGCGGCGAGCCCCTCGAGCAGGAGGCGGTGTATCCGCTCATGGAGCGCCTCCTCTGCGCGGGCAGGACCGTGCTCCTGGAGACCGGGGGCCATGTCGCCCTCGACCGCGTCGATCCGCGCGTCGTCAAGATCGTGGACGTCAAGGCCCCGGGCAGCGGAATGCAGCACGCGAACCTTCCCGAGAATCTCGATCTGCTCCAGCCGCACGACGAGCTCAAGTTCGTGCTCGCCGACCGGGGCGACTTCGATTGGTCGCTCGATCTCGTGCGCGCGCGCCGCCTCGACGAGCGCAACACCGTGACGTTCTCGCCGGCATGGGGGACGCTGCGCGCCGAGGATCTCGCCGCGTGGGTCCGCGACTCGGGCAGGCCAATACGGCTGGGGCTGCAGCTCCACAAGATCCTGTGGGGAGACGTTCCCGGACGATGAGCCGCGCGGCCATTGTCCTGCTTTCGGGAGGTCTCGATTCCGCGACCTGCCTCCTCCTTGCGCGGGAAGAGGGACTCGAGACGCGCGCCCTGTCGTTCGATTACGGGCAGCGCCACGCGATCGAGCTCGAGCGCGCCCGTGCGATCGCCGAGCGCTACGGCGTTGGCGAGCACCGCGTGGTGCGCCTCGACTTTCCCGGCGCCGGGGCATCCGCACTCACCGATCCTTCCCTCGCCGTTCCGCGCCACGACCTCGGCCGGGACGCCATCCCGATCACCTACGTGCCCGCGCGGAACACCCTGTTTCTCGCGCATGCCCTGGCCTGGGGCGAGGTTATGGGCGCCAGCGACATCTTCATCGGCGCCAACGCGCTCGATTACTCCGGCTACCCGGACTGCCGGCCGGAGTTTCTCGAGGCCTTCGAGCGGATGGCGAACCTCGGCACGAAGGCCGGCGTCGAGGGCCGGCTCTCGTTTCGGATTCGCGCGCCACTGCTACGCATGACGAAGGCCGAGATTGTGAAGCGAGCGGCAGCGCTGGGGCTCGATTTCGCGCTCACGATCTCGTGCTACGAACCCGGGCCGGGCGGCGAACCCTGCGGCGCGTGCGACGCGTGCCTGCTCAGGGAAAAGGGCTTTCGCGAGGCTGGAATGGCAGACCCAACCTGCAAGTAGAGCTAACTACTTGAGTTAGATACGCTAATCTTTTTACTTCGATAATTTGACAATACAACGCTCATATTTTATCATTCAGACTCCTATTTTGGCGCGTTCCGCAGCTTTTCTCGAGCGAGGGCCGCCCGTCGGGAAGGAACACAATGCGTTTTGACCAGCTCACCATCAAGGCCCAGGAGGCCGTCCAGGAGGCGCAGCGCGACGCCCGGGCCCGCGGAAACGCCGAGCTCACCGGCGACCACCTTCTGCTCGCACTGCTCAAGCAGGACGCCGGCGTCGTCGTCCCCGTTCTTCAGAAACTCGGCGCCAATCCGGATGCGCTCGCCCGCGAAATCGAAACCGAGGTCGACCGCCGGCCGAAGGTTTCCGGCGCCTCGGCCGACGCCGTCATCGCGCGCGACCTGTCGCGCGTTTTCGACCGCGCTTTCGAGGTCGCGAAGGAATTTGGCGACGAGTACGTCTCGACCGAGCACTTCCTCCTGGCCCTGGCCGAGTCGGGGGGCGACACCGCGAAGCGTCTCGCGCAGGCCGGCGTTAAAAAGGACGTCCTGCTCAAGGCGCTCAAGGAAGTGCGCGGCTCCGCGCGGATCACGGACCCGAATCCGGAAGACAAGTACCAGGCCCTGAAGCGCTACACGCGCGACCTGACAGAGCTTGCCCGCCGGGGCAAGATCGACCCCGTCATCGGGCGCGACGAGGAGATCCGCCGCGTCGTCCAGGTCCTCTCCCGCCGCACGAAGAACAACCCCGTCCTCATCGGCGAGCCCGGCGTCGGCAAGACGGCCATCGTCGAGGGCCTCGCCCGCCGCATTCACATGGGCGATGTGCCCGAGGGCCTGAAGAACAAGCGCGTCGTCTCGCTCGACCTCGGCGCCATGATCGCCGGCGCCAAATACCGCGGCGAATTCGAGGACCGTCTCAAGGCCGTCCTCAAGGAGATGGAGGAGGCCCAGGGCACGATCATCCTCTTCATCGACGAGCTGCACACACTCGTCGGGGCCGGCGCGTCCGAAGGCTCGATGGACGCATCGAACATGCTCAAGCCCGCCCTCGCGCGCGGAGAATTGCGTGCGATCGGCGCGACGACGCTTTCCGAGTACCAGAAGTACATCGAAAAGGACGCCGCGCTCGAGCGGCGGTTCCAGCCCGTGTACGTCGAGGAGCCGAACGTCGAGGATACGATCGCGATCCTGCGGGGCCTGCAGGAGCGCTATGAGATCCACCATGGCGTGCGCATCACGGACGCGGCCCTCGTGGCCGCGGCGCGTCTCTCCCACCGTTACATCACCGGCCGCTTTCTCCCCGACAAAGCCATCGACCTCGTGGACGAGGCGGCCGCGCGCATGCGCACCGAGATCGACTCGATGCCGGCCGAGATCGACGCGGTCGAACGCCGGATCGTCTCGCTCGAGATCGAGAAGCGGGCCCTCCAGAAGGAGAAGACGAAAGAGGCGAAAGAGCGCCTGGGCGAGATCGAGAAGCAGCTGTCGGAAGTCCGCGAGGAGTCGAGCCGGCTGCGCGCGAAGTGGTCCGCCGAGAAGGCCGTGATCGAGAAGACGGCTAACATCAAGGAGGCGCTCGAGAAGGTCAAGCAGGACGCGGCCGAGGCCGAGCGCCAAGGCGAGCTGCAGCGGGTGGCCGAGCTGCGCTACGGCCGGCTCCCCGAGCTCGAGAAGGATCTCGCCGCCGAAAACGCGCGCCTGGCCGGGCTGCAGAAGGGCCAGCCGATGCTCCGCGAGGAAGTCACGGAAGAGGACATCGCGGCCGTCGTGTCGAAGTGGACGGGCGTACCGGTCAGCAAGATGATCGAAAGCGACTCGGAAAGGCTCCTGAAGATGGAGGACCGCCTTCACGGGCGCGTCGTCGGTCAGGACGAAGCGGTCCGGGCGATCGCGGACGCCGTCCGCCGCTCGCGCGCCGGGCTCTCGGACCCGAAGAAGCCGCTCGGCTCGTTCCTGTTCGTGGGCCCCACCGGCGTCGGCAAGACGGAGCTCGCCCGGGCCCTGGCGGAATTCCTCTTCGACGACGAGCACGCGATGGTCCGCCTCGACATGTCGGAGTACATGGAAAAGCACGCGGTCGCGCGCATGATCGGCGCCCCGCCGGGCTACGTGGGCTACGAAGAGGGCGGCCGCCTGACCGAGGCCGTGCGCCGGCGGCCCTACTCGGCCGTTCTTTTCGACGAGATCGAGAAGGCCCACCCCGACGTCTTCAACGTGCTCCTGCAGGTCCTGGATGACGGCCGCCTCACGGACGGCAAGGGCCGGGTCGTCTCGTTCAAGAACACGGTCATCATCATGACTTCGAACCTCGGATCCGAATGGATCGCGGAGGAGTCCTCGCGCGACGAGGCCGAGGTCAAGGCGAAGATCGAAGAGGCCCTGCGGCGCCACTTCCGGCCCGAGTTCTTCAACCGGATCGACGACGTCATCGTCTTCCACCGCCTGACGCGTGAGGAGACCGAGAAGATCGTCGAGATCCAGCTGGCGGGGCTGGCGAAGACGCTCCTCGAGAGGGGCATCCTGCTGGAGTGTGCGCCCGCTGCCCGGCGCCTGCTCGCCGGCCGGGGCTACGACCCGACCTTTGGCGCGCGGCCCCTGAAGCGGCTCATCCAGAAGCAGGTCTCGGACGTCCTGGCCGGAAAGCTGCTGCGCGGGCAGATCGCCGACGGCGACGCGGTCGAGTTGGACGTTTCTCCTGACGGAGAAACGCTCGTCGTGAACAAGACATCTGTACCCGTGTCCGTCTAGCTCTCGATTCCCGGGAGGTTGTTCATCGGCGTGCCCCGACAGAAGCCGCCCGCGGGAAGCTCCCCTCACCCCAACCCTCTCCCGCCGGGAGAGGGGGCAGGCTTCGAGGGATGACACCAGGCGGAATGCAGGTGCAGAATGCGCCGTTGTGCTGCACGTGAAACGCCGACTGCTTGCCAGCCTCCTCCTTGCCGCGGCCTCCCACGCCCAAGCGGCGCCGCTCTCCACGCGGCGCAGCGAGATCGTCCAGGTCGTCGAAAAAGTCTCTCCCGCGGTCGTCAACATCTCCGCCGAGCAGATACTGCGGCGGCGCCCGTCGGTCTTCGACGACTTCTTCTTCGGCTTCGACTCCCGTCCGCGCAAGCGCACGAGCCAGTCGCTCGGCTCCGGATCCATCATCGACGCGCGGGGCATTATCATCACCAACGACCACGTGGTGTCGGGCGCCTCGAAGATCACGGCGATGACGAAGTCCGGGCTCGAGCTCGAGTGCGACGTCGTGGGCTCGGACGCGGACAACGACCTCGCCGTCCTGCGCGTGCGCAAGCCCAACGGCGCGCTCCCCTTCTTGAAGCTCGGATCCTCGTCCGACCTCATGATCGGCGAGACCATCGTCGCCATCGGCAACCCCTTCGGCCTCTCCCACACCGTCACCGCGGGCGTCGTCTCTGCCACCGGACGCAGCGTCAAGGGCGAGAACAACCAGACCTACACCGATTTCATCCAGACGGACGCCTCCATCAACCCCGGCAACTCCGGCGGCCCCCTCGTCAACCTCGACGGCGAGATGGTGGGCGTGGCGACCGCGATCATCGGCGGCGCGCAGGGTATCGGCTTCGCCATCCCGGCGGACCGGGCCCGGCGGATCGTGGACGACCTGCTGCGCTTCGGCGAGGTCCGCGCCGTGTGGATCGGCGTGCGCGGCAAGACCCTCGTCTCCGGCGAAGAGAATCGCCCGCGTGGGCTCCGCGTCAAGAGCGTGTATCCGAACTCCCCCGCCTCCCGCGCGGGCATCCGCGAGGGCGACCAGATTGTTTCCGCGGACGGCAGCCCGATCGACTCGCAGGAAGCCTTCGAGACGGTCCTGTCCACGCGGGGCCCCGGGAAGCCGCTGCGGCTCGCCCTGCGCAACAAGCAGGGGGAGCGCACCGTGACCGTGCAGGGGGAGGCGCCGCCCGCCGGCATCGGCACCCGGATCCTGAGGGAGGAGATCGGCACAAGCGTGCGGCCGTCGGCGGAGGGCCTGCGCATCACCGTCGTGGACCGCAACAGCCTCGCGGCGCAGGCGGGCCTGAAGACCGGCGACATCCTGCTCTCTGTCAACGGCACCCCCGCCCGCACCACGGACGACATCGACCATGTCCTCCAGCGGGACTTCAACAAGAACAGCCTCCTAATGGAAATCGGCCGGGGACGCTTCTCCTACACCCTGACGTTTCCGCTCGACTAGGCCGTCGCCTCCGCTTGCGAGGGGCCTGCGCCCTTCGGGCGCACCGGCGAGCGGCTCGCCCGGATGCGGGCTCGACCGCTGGCCTGGCCCCACGCGTCGCTGCGGCTCCCGCGTCGCGAAGCTCTTACCTCCCTTCGGTCGGGAGACTATTCGCGACGCGAAGGGGGTCAACCTCGCTTCAGCCGCAGCTCCGACACCGCGATCCCGGCGAGAACGAGCAAGCCACCGGCCCAGCCGCGGGGCCCCAGGCGCTCGCCGAGAAACCAGCCCGCGAGAATGGCGGTCACGACGGGCTCGAGCGTGTAGATGATCGCCGCGTGGGTCGCGGACATGTGGCGCTGCGCCCAGGTCTGGAAGGCGTATGTCCCCGACGTGCCGACCACTACGAGCAGGAGAGCCTGAGCGAGCAGGCCGGGCCTCGACAGAAGGGGCTCGACACCCGAGCGGACCGCCGGCAGTCCGCCGATCCACAGCGTTGCGACTCCGGCGGCCACTGCGACGACGAATATCTGAATCGTCGTGAACCAGACACTGTCGTGGCGGCCAGAGCGCTCGGCCATCTCGACGATGTAGAAGGCGAAGACGACCCCGCACCCGAACACGAGAAGGTCCCCGCGGTTGACAACGGGACGGCCCACCGGAAACGTCATCAGGACGAACCCCGCCCCCGCGAGCGATATGCCGAGGCCGTTCTCCAGCGTCGGCAGCTTGCGGGTCAGAAGAAAGGCTGCCACAGGGGTCAGCACGGAGGCCATCCCCGTCAGAAAGGACGCATTGGAGGCGGTCGTCTCCACCTGCCCGACGATCTGGAGGCCCATGCCGAGCGCCAGCAGGACGCCGAGATAGAGCCCGTCGGCGACGAGCCGGGGTGTTCGGTGCCGGCCCGGCAGGAAGAGGGCGCAGAGGACCGTAGCCAGCGCGAAGCGCCAGAAAAGGAACGGCAGTGGAGCGACGACACCGAGCAGGTTCTTGACCAGGACGAAGTCGGCGCCCCAGACGACCGTAACCGCGACGAGCACCAGGTCGGCGCGCCAGCGCAGGGATAAAGGGGCGTCCTCACCGGCGCTCGACGCGCCGACGGGAGCGAAGAATGGTTCTCGGCTCAAGTCGGGGGCTACTCTAGCCGTCTTTCTCCGCAAGCTGTTAGCATCGGGCGCCTTGCAAGACCCGACCCGTCCTCGCGTCCGCTTTGCGCCCTCTCCGACGGGCTCGCTCCACGTCGGCGGCGCCCGGACCGCCCTCTACAATCTGCTCTTTGCCCGCCACACGGGCGGCGCGTTTGTCCTGCGCATCGAGGACACGGACGTCGAACGCTCGCGCGAAGAGCTGACGGTGCAGATCCTCGCCGCGATGGAGTGGCTGGGCCTCGAGTACGACGAGGGGCCCTTCTACCAGTCCCGGCGGGATGACCTCTACCGTGCCGCGGCCGAGAGACTCCTTCATGAGGGCAAGGCCTACCGCGCCTTCGAGACGCCCGAAGAGCTCGACCGAGAGCGCAAGAAGGCCGAAGCCGCGGGCAAGGCGTACCGGTACTCCGGGGCCGGGCGAATGATCCCGCCG
>JANMPW010000014.1:0-8363 GCA_031370065.1 Acidobacteriota bacterium | reverse complement strand
GGTGGATCTCGTGGCTGCCCTGGAAGAGAAGCCCGACCTCCTTGGCCTTCTCCTAGAGAAGCCCGCTCGTGCCGGCGAGTCCGTAGACCCAGATGGCCTGGTGCTCGAGCGCGAGGGCGGTGTTCATCAGCATGATGTCGTCGGATGCCGGCTTTTCCTTGCCCGGCAGGGCGAGAAGAGGGCGATCCGCGGCAGCGAGTCCGAGAGCGAGGCCTGTCGAGGCGGCGGATCGGAAAAGATCGCGTCGGTGCATGGGCGCCTCCATGGGGAGCATGGTATGCCAGACGGGAAACGGGAATTGGCGGGCGGGAGACTCCCGAACGCGCCGGAATGGAGATAGGCTCCATCGCGTCAACCATGAGCCAGAGGCGAGAGGATCCCGACCGCGCATTGATGGCCCTCGTGGAAGCCCGGGACACCGACGCGCTCGCCGAGCTCTATGACCGGCACTCGGCGCGCCTGCTGGGTCTGGCGCGGCGCATCCTCGGCGAGAGCGGGGAAGGCGAAGAGGTGCTGCAGGAAGTCTTCCTCTTCGCGTGGCGCGCGGCCTCCTCGTTCGATCCGTCGCGCGGAAACGTCCTGACCTGGCTCGTCATCGCGACGCGGAGCCGCGCGATCGACCGCGTGCGCTCGCGCAAATCGGCCTCGCGCCCCGAGTTGCGAAGCCTTGAGGACATCGGCGAGGGGCCGGCTTCGCGGGATGACGTCGAGGGCGCATCGGCCGGCCGCCAGTGGGAACAGATCTGCCGCGGCGCCGTCGGGGAGCTGCCCGAGGACCAGAGGCGGGCGCTCGAACTGGCCTATTTCGAGGGTCTGACGCAGCAGGAGATCGCCGACCGCACGGGAACGCCGCTCGGGACCGTAAAGACACGGGTCCGGTTGGGATTGATGAAACTTCGCGAGCGGTTGCGCCCGTACCTTGGAAGTGGAAGCGATGGCGCATAGCGAGCGGCACGAGGAGCTCGTCGCGGCGGCTGCCTTGGGCATTCCGGCGGGCGCCGACCAGGCGGAGCTCGAGCGGCACCTCGCCGAGGGGTGCCCGGTCTGCGAGGAGCTTCTGCGCGACTTCCGCGCGGCGGCGGCCGCGATGGCCGCCGGAGTGCGCCCGGTCACACCGGCGCCGCACGTGCGCTCGGGCGTCCTTGCCTCGCTCGGGCCCTCGCGGGTTGCGACTGTCCACCCGGCTTCCACCGGTGCATGGCGCGTCTTCGCGGCGGCAGCAGCTCTGCTCCTGGTTGCGGTCTTGCTTGACGATGCGCGCCAGCGCCGGCAGAGCGAGGACCTCCGCAGCCAGTCCGCGGCGCTCGCGGGCAGGCTGCAGTCGGCAGAGACCGCGCTTGCCGAGCGCGTGCTGCGTGCGCGGGTGCTGGAGAGCGACGACGTCCAGATGATGCTGCTCGGCGGCAAGGACCCGCAGCCGGGGGCGCGGGGCCGCGTGTTCTGGAGCCCGCGGGCAAGGCGCGGCATTCTCGTCGCGGGCAACCTGGCTGCACTACCGTCCGACCGCCAGTACGAGCTCTGGGTTTTCCTGAAGGGCAAGCCCGTCAACGCGGGAGTCTTCGACGTCGATGCGTCCGGCCGCGCCCTCTTCGAGTCCACGGACTTCCCTGAGCCCGACGCGCAGAACTTTGCCGTGACGATCGAACCTCGCGGCGGCGTGCCCGCGCCGACGGGCGCGGTCGTAATGGTCGGAGCGCCGGCGTAGTCGGGGGGGGTTTCCGGCTCGGCCATAATGCTCCCGTGCGTCCGCTTATCGCCACGCTGCTCGCTCTGGCGGCTTCCGGTCCGGCCGGCCCGGCCCGACCGACATCGCCCGCTCCCACTCCTGCGGTCGGTATCGCGCTCAATCTCGAGCCGTCCACCCGGCCCGCCGTCCGGCAGGAAACCGTCGAGATGGTCCGGCGGACCGGCGCCTCGTTTTTCGCGTTGACGCTGTCCTGGTCGGCCGCCGAGCCATCGCCGCGCAAGTACAACCTGGCGGAAATCGCGCGGGCGGCGCGGCTTCTGAGGCAGTCGGGCGCGACGCTGCACCTCGATCTCCCGCTCGTGACCGAGGCGGCGCGCGACGTGCCGGCGGACCTCGAGGCCGTGGCGTTCGACGATCCGAAGCTGTCGCTGCGGCTCGGGCGGCTGCTCGACGCCCTGATGCCCGCCCTTCTCGATTTCCAGACCCTGTCTCTCGGCGATGCCGCAGACGCGTATTTCGCCGACAAGCCCGACGCGTTGCGCGCCTACCGGCGGCTCTTCGAGGGCGCCGTGCAGTTTCTCAAGAAGAAGGCGCCGCACCTTCTGGTCGGGGTGACGACGCTCGCGCCGTCGGAGAGCCCGGCGCCCGAGGTCGCCGCGGCCCTTCACCAGAAGAGCCCGCTGCTGCTCTATATCTATTGTCCCTTCACGAGGGGCAAACCGTTCGAGCAGCGCGGCCCCGACGCGCTCGAGAAGGACTGGCCGCAGCTCGTCAAGGGCGCCGCGGGCCGCCCGATCGCGTTTCCCGTCGTCAGCTACTCGTCCTCGCCGGAGAATGCTTCGAGCCCTGGCAAACAGGCGGAGTTCATTCGCTCCTTTCGCCGGTTCCTCGCGAAGGCGGACGGCCGGACCCTGCTCTTTGCGCGCTACGTGGCCTTGCGCGACCCCGGCCCTTCGGATCTGCCCGAATTTGCGCAAGGCGCCTCGGTCGCACAGCGGCGCCGCTCGGCGTTTCTCGGCAACCGGGGTCTCGAGACGAGCGCCGGCGACCCGAAGCCGTCCTGGCTCGAATGGGTGAAGGCGCCGTAGAGCGGTAAGATGGCGGGCATCCGGAGGTAAATCGATGTCGTTTCATTTTCGATCCGCGGCTGTCGGCCTCCTCGCGGCGGCGCTCGCCTCGTCCTGTTCCTCGAGCAACCCGGCGCCCGCCGTGCCGGTCGCGGGCTCCGACCTCGCCGCGCTCGCCGGCCGATGGGTGGGCGAATACTCGAGCGAGGCGACGGGACGCACCGGATCGATCGTTTTCGAGCTCAAGTCCGGCGACAAGGTCGCGCATGGCGACGTCCTCATGGTGCCGAAAGACGCAAAGAATCCGGGCGTGATGCCGCAGGTGCTCAACATCAATTTCGTCAACGCCGCGGGAGGCGTGTTGCGGGGCACGATGGACCCTTACCGCGACCCGACGTGCGACTGCCAGGTGCAGACGACGTTCGTCGGACGCCTGTCCGGGGACACGATCGAGGGGACCTTCACGACGACGCCGAGCGGCAACGCGCCGATCACGACGGGCCGCTGGAAGATCGCCCGCCAGAGGAAGTAGCGCTGTCCTCGATGCGCGCTGCGCCGATCACGCTCGACCGGTTCATTCTCGAGGAGCAGCGGTCTTCGCCGGGCTCGACCGGCGAGCTCTCGCTCCTCTTGTTGCGCCTCGGCGTCGCGGCCAAGCGCATCGCCGCGGCGCTCGCCGGCGCGGGGCTGTCGCAGTCGCTCGGATCCGCCGGCTCCTCGAACATTCAGGGGGAGGAGCAGAAGAAGCTTGACGTCCTCGCCAATGACATCCTGCTCGAGACCTTCGACGACGGCGGCCTCGTATCGCTCGCCGCCTCGGAGGAGATGGAGGAGCCGGTCGTCTTCGGTGGCAGGCTCGCGGAGGGCCGCTACGCCGTGCTCTTCGATCCGATGGACGGCTCCTCGAACATCGACGTCAACGGCACGCTCGGGACGATTTTCTCGATCCGCCGCCGGCGCGACGGAACGGTCGCGGACCTCCTGCGCCCGGGCCACGAGCAGGTGGCCGCCGGGTACTTCCTGTTCGGCCCGGCGGTCCTGCTCGTCTACACGTGCGGCGAAGGCGTGCACCTCTTCACGCTCGATCCCGCGATCGGCGAGTTCCTGTTGACGCGCCGCGACGTGCGGATGCCCGAGCGCGGCAAGGGCTACGCCGTCAACGAGGGGCGGGCCCACTCCTGGGCGCCGGGTGTGCGCGCGTTCGTCGAGCACCTGAAGGAGCCGGACAAGGCGTCCGGACGTCCGTACTCCACCCGGTACTCAGCCTCGCTCGTCGCCGACGTGCACCGGTTCCTCCTCGAGGGCGGTATCTACCTTTATCCGGGCGACGCGGGGGGCAAGGGCGCGGGCAAGCTGCGGGTCCTCTATGAATGTCATCCGCTCGCCCTCGTCGTCGAGCAGGCGGGCGGAAAGGCCTCGACGGGCGTCGCACGGGTGCTGGACGTCGCTCCGGCGTCGCTGCACGAGCGCATGCCGCTCGCGATCGGAAGCCGCGCGGAAGTCGAGCTCTTCGAGAAGTTCGTCGCGAGAGGATGAACAAGGCGATGGAGTTGCACCGCCAGCCGGGCCCGACCCCGTGACGCGGCGGATTGCGCTTTTTGCCGCGGTGCTGTTGCTCGCCGCGCCGGTGTTCGCCCATGACTTTTGGATCGAGCCCTCGACTTTCCGCCCCGCCGTAGGCTCGACCCTCGGCGTGAGCCTCGTCGTCGGACAGAGATTCCGCGGCGACGCGCTCCCGCGCAATCCTGCGATGATCGCGAGGTTCGTCCTCGTCACCGACACGGGCGAGACCCCGATCGGCGGCCGGGCGGCGGACGAGCCGGCGGGCTCCGTGCGCATCGATCAGCCGGGCCTCGCCCTCATCGCGTATCGCAGCCTCGAGAGCCCGGTGTCGCTCGAAGCCGCGAAGTTCCAGGACTACTTGAAGGAAGAGGGCCTCGAAACCGTGATCGCGGCGCGCGCAAAGCGCGGCGAAAGCCAGAAGCCCTCGCGCGAGCTCTTCTCGCGCTCGGCGAAGTCGCTGATCGCGGCCGGCGGCTCCGGCACGACCGGCTACGACCGGGTGCTCGGCCTGACCCTCGAGCTCGTGCCGGAGAAGAACCCGTATGCGATGAAGGGCGGTGACGAGCTGCCCGTGCGCCTCCTGTACGAGGGCAAGCCCCTCGCGGGCGCCCTCGTGGTCGCACTCGCCTACGACGAACCGGAAAAGAAAATCGCGCAGCGCTCGGATGCGAGCGGCCGGGTGACGCTCCGGCTATCGAAAGAGCGCGTGTGGCTCGTCAAGGCGGTCCACATGGTGCCGGCGACGGGCGATGCGAACGCCGACTGGCGGAGTATCTGGGCCTCCCTGACGTTCGAGCTTCCGGGCGCGAATGCGACCAGCCCGGCCCCGTGACGGGGAGCCGGGCCCGGCGCGCGGCCGCCGTCCTGCTCCTCGTACTGTGCGCCGGCTCCGCCGCGGCGCACGAGCTCGGCACGATCCGCGTCACGGCCCGGTTTCGCAAGGGCGGCGCCTACGAGATCGATTCGGTCGTCGACCGGCAACACCTGCCCCCGGGCTTCGGCGTCTCCGGCACGATCGATCCGCGACTGGGAAAGATCGAGAACCTGACGCCGGACCTCGAAGCAAAGATCGGCGGCCTCGTCGGTGCCTCGTTGAACGGCGTGAGGATCGCCTTCGACGAAAAGCCCGCCGCGCCGCGGGTCGCGCTCGTCATTCCCGAGGGCGGCGCCGGGGCGGTTGCCAACGCGCCGGAGCTGACGCTGCGCTTTTCCGGCGAGGTTCCGGGCGGCGTGAAGACGTTCACCTGGTCGAACGCCGTGAAGCTCGGCACCTACATGCTGACCATCCGGACCGAGGGCGACGAGCAGGCCGCGCGCCAGTGGGTCGAGGGGCCGGCCGAAAGCGAGCCGTTCGTGTTGAAGGCAGAGATCGTCCCGATGACACGGGCCGAGGTCGTCCGGACGTACCTCGAGCTCGGCTTCACCCACATCCTGCCGAAGGGCACGGACCACATTCTGTTCGTCCTCGGGATCTTTCTGCTCTCCGTGCGGCTCAAGCCGATCCTCCTGCAGGTCACGGCCTTCACGGTGGCACACACGATCACGCTCGCCCTCACGATCTACGGCATCGTCTCGCTGCCGCCCCGCATCGTCGAGCCGCTGATTGCGCTCTCGATCGTCTACGTCGCCGTCGAGAACATTCTGACGCCGGAGCTGCGCCCGTGGCGCGTGGCGCTGGTCTTCGGATTCGGGCTCCTCCACGGGATGGGCTTCGCCGGCATCTTGTCCGCGCTCGGCCTTCCGCGCTCGGAGTTTCTTCCGGCGCTGCTCTGCTTCAACGCCGGCGTCGAGCTCGGTCAGCTCTCCGTGATCACGATCGCGTTTATCCTCGTCGGCCTGCCGTTTCGCAACAAATCCTGGTACCGCCGCCGCATTGTCATCCCGGGCTCAGTTCTGATCGCTACCATCGGCCTGTTCTGGTTCGTGCAGCGCACCGTCGGCTGGTAGGCGAAAGAAAAGGGGGGCCGGTCGGCCCCCCTGCGGGTCTTCCTCGAGAGAGCGAGGCTTTAGAACGCGGACGTGTCGGCGACGCTCGAATTCTGCCCCTGCGGATTCGTGTAGACCTTCTGGGCTCCCGTCTGCGTGTCGGTGACCGTCAACGTGAACTCGACGTTCGTCATCGATCCGTAAAACACCCAGAAGTGGCCGTTGGTGGTGCGACCGTCGAGGACCTTCACCGTCAGGTCGATGTTGTCGGGCGTGAAGAACCAGAAGCTCTGCGTGTTGCCCGCCACGCCGACCGGCGTTCCCGCTCCGGTCCTGCCGTCCGGGGTTGTCCAGGTGACGGTCGTGGTGAAGCGGCCGTTTTGCAGGGAGGCGAAGTTGGCATGGATGCGATCCCATCCGGAGTGGGGCGCGGCGAGGTAGGGGAAGCCGGCGAGGTAGGGCACGTCTGGCCCGTCCACGCCGTCGCCGAGCTGGTTGTTCGGCGCGATGTTGAAGCCGTCGACGAGGACTCCAGCCACGACGCGCAGCGCAATGTCCACGGTGTCGTCCTGGACGCGCCGCCCATTCGGGAAACCGGCGTTGTCCCCGGCGATCACGCCGAGCGGGTTGATGGAAGCGATCGGGGTGGCCGGGATCGCCGTGTTCAGGCGCAGCTGGTCTGAGATCACCTCGCCCGGCCGCTGGTTGAGGCCCGCGAGGCCCTGGACCAGTATGAGCAGGTCGTTGCGCGGGGTTGGCGGAACGCTGATCCCGAAGAGGGCGTTGAGGATCCCTGGCAGCTCCGGATTCAGGACGTAAGTGCCGAAGTTGGCGAGGTCATCGACCGGATAGGTCGCGTTGAACTTATCCTTTTGCCCGAGCGGAATGACGACCTCGTTGATGAGCGGGTTGCCGAGGCGCGAGACCTGGACCCATCCGCCCGCGTCCGTCGGAGGGGCTCCGACCGGAGAGAGCGTCGACGTCTGGCGGCGCCAGGTCGAAGACCACATGCTCACGATCGCGTTCGGGTCCGCGGGGTCTGTCGGGGCCGTGTGGTTCTTCGTCAGCTTCTCGATCGGCACGGAGACGGCGATCGAGTGGACGTTGTAGCCCGCCGTCGAGTTGGTGCCGCCGCCGTGGTTGCCGGGAAGCGTGCCCGGCCGGAAATTGATGAGGTCGAAGATCATGCCGAGGTCGACGTAGAAGCCTTCGGCACGGGGGCCCGCGAAGACGATCGTGTCGTCATCCACGGGATAGGACAGGGTCTGGATGCCGGAGCCGGTGGCGTAGCCGTTCGGGAACGATTTCGGGCCGACGTTGTTCGGCGCCTCGAGCAGGTCGCCGCCGAGCTGCTGGCAGAACGTCTGGTTCGGCGAAGGGCCGAAGCACTTCCTGGCGGTGTATGTGTAGTACACGTTCTGGTTCGGGTCGGAAGGCGAAGCCACCGGGCCGACGTTTTGCAGGAAGGTGTTGCCGTTGCGCACGTGGCGCGTGAATTCGAAGCGATAGACGTAGTCCTCGTAACCGTCGCCGTCGGAGTCCACGTTGAACTCGTAGCGAATGTTCTCCCCGAAATGCGAGAAGTTCGGGCCGCCCGCAGGCTCCTCGAGCGGGATCCAATTCGAGATCAGGACGAGGCGGGAAGGGTCGGCCGGGTCGCGAAAGAAGTACACGTCCGTGTTGTCGGCGACGGGGTCCTTGGAGATGCCGGGGGCCTCGCGATGGCTCGACGCGAGGGCCGGAATCGCCAGGGAGAGAGCGGGGAGGAGCGCCAGAAGCAGGAGCCGCAGCGCGCCTCGGAGTCGGGAGCCTTTCATCAGATACCTCCTTGTTCCTCCGAGTACGGTATTGAAGCCCCGGCGGATTGCCGCCGATTGTCCAAAGATTGACGTCGCTGTTAAGGGCCTCCTTAAGATCCAGTCGGCGGGCTTTCCGAGTCATCCCGTCGAGGATTAGACCTGATGGGCATACTCTTGCCTTGCCGGTGCCTAGCGGGACCTACCCCCTCTCCCGGCGGGAGAGGGTTGGGGTGAGGGGGCGTGATCTCGCGAAAGCTTCTAAAACCGAAGCGAGAGGCAGCTCAGGCCGCCGTCCATCTTCGCGAACTCGGACATGTCGAG
>JANMPW010000672.1:0-4884 GCA_031370065.1 Acidobacteriota bacterium | reverse complement strand
CCGCTCGTGAAGACGATCTCCCGCTCCGAGGCGTTCATCGCGCGAGCCACCTCGCCGCGCGCCGCATCCACCGCCGCTTCCGCCTCCCAACCGAACACGTGCCCGCGCGAGGCCGGGTTGCCGAACGTCTTCGTGAAGTACGGCGTCATCGCCTCGAACACGCGCGGGTCCACCGGCGTCGTCGCGTGGTAGTCCATGTAGATCGGCAGCTGCATGGCGAGGGGCTACTATAGGACCCCTTTCCACGGAACTCCAAACACTCCAAAATTCCCTTGAGCCGTTCGAGCAGATGGCCATATAAAGGCCGAGTAACCTTCGACAGGAGGCGAACCGCATGGCCACTCCAAACTCGTCCATTCTCTCCGACGAACTTCTCCGGCGGTTCCACGAGCGGGCGCCGGTGTACGACCGCGAAAATCGGTTCTTTGCCGAGGACTTCGAGGAGCTCCGCACGACCGACTACCTCAAGATGGCCGTGCCCCGCGAATACGGCGGCCTCGGGCTCACGCTGGCCGAGGCCGGCCGGGAGACTCGACGCCTCGCCTACTGGGCGCCGGCCACCGCCCTCGGCACCAACATGCACGTCTACTGGTGCGGCGTGGCATCGCAGCTGCGGAAGTCCGGCGACTCCTCCTGTGACTGGATGCTTGAGGCAGCCGGAAAAGGCATGATCTTCGCCGCCGGTCACGCGGAAAGCGGCAACGACCTGCCTTTGCTTCTGTCGACGACGCGGGCCGAACGCGTCGACGGGGGCTATCGCTTCACGGGGCGCAAAGCCTTCGGAAGCCTTACCCCGGTCTGGAACCTCCTCGGCATCCATGGCTTGGATGCGAGCAACTCCCGGGCGCCGAAGATCGTCCACGGCTTCATCGCGCGTGACGCGAAGGGATACCGCATCGAAGCGACCTGGGACGTGCTCGGCATGCGCGCCACCCGCAGCGACGACACGATCCTGGAGGGCGTCTTCATCCCCGACGATCGCATCGCGCGGATCGTCCCGGCGGGCGGCGCGGGCATCGATCTCTTCGTGCTCTCGATCTTCGCGTGGGGCCTGCTCGGCTTCGCCAACGTCTACTATGGGCTTGGCCGCCGGGTGCTCGACCTCACGGTCGAATCGCTCAAGAAACGGACTGCGCTCGCCGTCTCGGGCTCGATGGCTCACCATCCGGCCATGCAGCACGGCGTCGCGGAAATGGTGATGGAGCTCGAGGCGATCGAGCCGCTGATCGACCGGACGACCGAGGAATGGTCAGCCGGCGTCGACCATGGCGGTCACTGGCCTTCCAAGATCGTGGCCACGAAGCACCGCACGACCGAGGCGGTGTGGAAACTCGTCGACACGGCCATGGAGCTTTCCGGCGGCCTCGGCATGTTCAAGAAGAGCGAGCTCGAGCGGCTCTTCCGGGATGCGCGGGCGGGCCGTTTCCACCCGGCCAACTCCGCCCTCACCCACGAGATCATCGCCAAGACGGCGCTCGGCATCGGCCTCGACGATCAGCCGCGCTGGGGCTAAGCGATAATGGCGGGGAAACCATGTCGAGCCTTCCCCGCCACCGTCCGTCGGCCTTTGGCTTTTCGTCGCCGCCGCCCCGGATCCGCCTCATCCATGCGTTCGATCGGCCATGTAGATCGGCAGCTGCATGACCCAATTCTATGGGGTCAGGTCTCTCATAGTGTGACTTTGACGGAGCAAGTTCACACATTGAGAGACCTGACCCCGGTTCACGGCTTCACCGCCTCCTCCCGCACGCCCAGTCGCCGGAGGAACCACATCATCGGGCAGCTCTTCGTGAACGCCGACTGTAGAAGGTTCACGCCGACGAAGGCGCTGAAGAGAAAGAAGGCCGGATGGACGAACCAGCCCAGCGCGAGCGACAACAGGACGAAGGTCCCCGCGATCCCCCGCAGCCATTCGTCGAGAGTCGTGCCCGTGGTCATGCGAGACTCCTTTCCGGCTCGGTCGAGGGCGCGCTGGCCGTCGCCCTCTTCTCCTCCGAGCGTTTGAGCAGGTAGTAGAGGACCGGGACGGCCGCGCGCGACAGGAGCGTTGCGGCCACTTCGCCCGCCATCATCGAGACGGCGAGCCCCTGGAAGATCGGATCGAGCAGCATCACCGCCGAGCCGACGACGACCGCGGCCGCCGTCAGGAGCATGGGGCGGAACCGCACCTCTCCCGCGTCGAGCACGGCCTCGGACAGGCCCATGCCCTCGCGCCGGCGCAGCTCGATGAAGTCGACCAGAATGATCGAGTTTCGAACGATGATCCCGGCGCCGGCGATGAAGCCGATCATCGAGGTCGCGGTGAAGAACACGCCGAAGAGTCCGTGCGCGGGCAGGATCCCGACGAGCGTGAGCGGGATCGGAGCCATGATGACGAGCGGCACCGTGAAGCTGCGGAACCAACCGACCACCAGGACGTAGATCAGCACCAGCACGGCGGCAAACGCGAGGCCGAGGTCGCGGAAGACCTCGTAGGTCACGTACCACTCCCCGTCCCACTTCAGGCCGTACCGCGCGGTGTCGAAGGGCGCGGCCGCGGTCTGCGTCTCGATGCGGTAGCCGCCCGGCACGCGGATCCCGGCAATCCCCTTCTCGAGCGCCCCGATCGCGTAAACCGGCGCCTCCCGGCGTCCGGCGACGTCGGCCGTGACGTAGACGACCGGTTTCAGGTTCTTGTGGTAGATCGACGTCTCTTCCGGCTCGCGCTCGAAACGGCCGATCTCCGAGAGCGGCACCGGCCGTCCGCCGGCACCGGACACCGAGAGGGCCCCGAGCGCGGCAAGGTCGTTGCGCCGCTGCGACGGCAGCGTCACGACGAGCGGGATCCGCTCGCGGACGCCCGGCAGCTGGATCTCGCCGGCCGCATCGCCTCCGAGCGCGAGGCGAAGCGTCGCGGCGACGTCGGCCTCGCGGATCCCGGAAAGCCCCGCCTTCTGGCGGTCGAGCCGAAAGACCGCCTTCTCGCGCGGGCTCTCGACGTACCAGTCGACGTCGGCAACGCCCTCGGTGCGAGAAAAGACCTCGCGCACCTGCCTCGCCACTTCGCGCCGGCCCGCGTCGTCGGGGCCGTAGATCTCGGCCACGAGCGTCTGAAGCACGGGTGGGCCCGGGGGCACCTCCGCCACCTTGACGCGCGCTGCGTATCGCCGCGCGATCGCGTCCACGAGCGGACGGGCCTCCCGGGCGATGGCGTGCGAGGAGCGGCGGCGCTTGCTTCGCGGCGCCAGGGAGACCTGGACGTCTCCCTGGTGGGGACCGGACCTCAGGAAGTAGTGCCGCACGAGGCCATTGAAGTTGTAGGGCGCGGCGGCGCCGGCGTATACCTCCGTGCCCACGACCTCGGGAATGAAGCCCAGCGAGCCCGCCATCTCGGACAGCGCCCGGTGCGTCGTCTCGAGCGTCGTGCCCTCGGGAAAGTCGACCACGATCTGGAACTCGCTCTTGTTGTCGAACGGCAGCATCTTCACGATCACGACACCGAGTGGCACGAGCGCGACCGCGGCGGCGAGCAGACCGGCGATGACCACGAAGAACACGGCCCGGGCGCGCCCGCCGCCCTCCGTCACGAGCGGCGTCATCGCCCGGCGGTAGAGGATCGCGAGCCGCCCCCTCTTCACTTCACCATGCCCGAGATTCTCCGCCGGCACGTTGCGGAAAAGCCGCCGGGTCGCCCAGGGCGAGACCGTGAAGGCGATCAGCAGGGAAAAGAGCATCGCCGCCGAAGCGCCAACCGGGATCGGCCGCATGTACGGGCCCATCAGGCCGCCCACGAACCCCATGGGCACGATCGCCGCAATGACGGCGAACGTCGCGAGGATCGTCGGATTGCCGACCTCGTCGGTCGCCTCGATGGCGATGCGGGCGAGGGCGCGGCCGCGGGAGGACGGCAGCCGAAGGTGCCGGACGATGTTCTCGACGACGACGATGGCGTCATCCACGAGAATCCCGATGGAGAAAATGAGCGCGAAGAGCGTGATCCGGTTGAGCGTGTAGCCCAAGATGTAGAAGACGAAGAGCGTCAGCGCCAGTGTGACCGGCACGGCCAGCAGCACGACGCCCGCCTCCCGCCGCCCGAGCGCGATCGCCATCAGCAGGGCAACCGACAGCGTCGCGATCGCCATGTGCTTCAGGAGCTCGTTGGACTTTTCCGCCGAGGTCTCTCCGTAGTCGCGCGTGACGGTCGCGCGGACGCCGGCGGCGAAGAGACGCGGGCGCAGGCGATCGAGCTTTCGGTCGATCGCGTGAACGACCGTAATCGCGTTTGCGCCCCGCCGCTTGCTCACGGACAGGGTGACGGCCGGAAATCGCTCGGCGCTCCCCGGCTCGCCGTGCGTCACGTAGGAGACCGGCTCCTCGGGACCGTCGACGACTCGCGCGACGTCGACGAGGCGAACCGGGCGGCCGTCGCTCTGGGCGACGACGATCGCCTCGAGCTCCGCGGCGCTGCGCACGAAACCGCCCGCCTCGACGAGAATCTCGCGGTTGCCGGCGACCAGCGGGCCCGCGGCCGTGCGCCGGTTCGCGGCCTCGAGCGCGCCGAGGATCGCGCCGGACGAGAGTCCCCGGGCGGCCAGCCGCGCCGGATCGAGCTCCACGCGAAACTCGCGCCGCAGGCCACCGATCAGCGCCGTGTCCGAGACCTCGGCGATCGTCTTGATCTCGTTCTCCACCTCGGCCGCGATCTGCCGCAGCGTCGCCGGATCCTGCGTTGGGCTCCAGAACGTCATCGCCCAGACCGGCACGTCGTCGTTCTAGCGCAGCTTGAGGAGCGGCGGCGTCAGGTCCCGCGGCAAATCGCCCGCGAGCGCGTCGAGTTTTGCGCGGTTGCGCACGAGCGCGCGATCGGGTTCTTCCCCCACGGGGATGCGCACGACGAGGAGAGCT
>JANMPW010000652.1:0-2081 GCA_031370065.1 Acidobacteriota bacterium | reverse complement strand
GTGAAGCAGCCGGATAGACCGATCGCACCAGCCCGCAGACACCCGCCACGAGCGGACTGGCAAACGATGTACCATCCCCGAACATGTATGGGGTCTTGCCATCCCAGCCAAAGAAGTACAGGTAGATGATCTGGCTGACGAAGTCGAGCTCGTAGTTCTGGCAGATCGTGGACAGCATACCGGTGCCGGGTGCGGCCACATCGACCCAGGAGCCATAGCTCGAAAAGTCCGCCCGGGCATTGGCCTCGTTCGTGGCCCCCACCGCGATAACCTTCGAGCAGGCCGCGGGGTAAAACGGAGTATTCGAGTTGTCGTTGCCTGCGGCCGCCACGCAGATCACGTTGCCGGCGGTCGCCAGATCGACGACCGACTGGAAGAATTCGGCAATGCCGACGCCGGTGGCGCCGAAACTGACATTCAGGACATCGATGTGCTTGTTCGCGGCGTACTGGAACGCCTCTGTCACGGCGTCCAGCGGGATTTCGCCGGCCGTGTTGACGACCTTGCACGGCAGGATGCGGCAGTTCCAGCCCGCACCAGCCATGCCTTCGGTGTTGTTTGTGCTGGCGCTCGCGATGCCCGCCACGAATGTGCCGTGGTAGGCCACATCGATCCCGTCTTGATCGATGAGCGGTTCGGGGGTCGGATCCGCGTCGTTGTTGCCAAAATCCCAGCCGTGGACATCGTCGATGTAGCCATTGTGATCGTCATCGATGCCGTTAGCCGGTATTTCCCCGGCATTCGTCCAGATATTGGCGGCCAGATCCGGGTGGGTTACATCAACACCCGTGTCCACGATGCCGATCGTCACCGCGCTGTTGCCCGTGGTCACGTTCCAGGCCTCGGGAAGATCGATGTCTGCATCGGACGCCGTATCGACGTACCACTGCTCGCCCACGCGACTGTCGTTAGGCATCGCCGCCAGTTTCATGACGAAGTTGCGGGTGACTGCCCGGAAACGGCCCGTGCGGCGCAATTCCCCGATAGCGGCATCGAGATCGACGTCGCCCCGCGCCGCGGTGAGTTTGAGGAACAGCGGTGTTCCCGTTTCCGGGGACGACGGAGCCTGGCCTATCACGCCGACGCGGACGAGATCGTAGCGGGCGAGAATTTGCGCAATGGCGGCGTCCAGGATCGTCACGCGTCCATCTTCCGCCCGGGCCACACCCTGGCCCGCGTCCAGCGCGACGAGCACCTCGTTCTTTCGGGCGGGCGAATCCGCCGCGTGTCCGTCACCGGCTACGAGAATCAGACCCAGAGCGATTGGAAGCCATCTGTTCATGACCCGTTTCCTCCAAGCGTGTTGATGGATCGCAACGTCACCGGAACATCCGGATAGGCAGTTGACCCTTTTGCGAGACTCTTCGCTGCGCGCCGAGGATAGGGCGATTATTCACGTCCCACCGAGACGAACCCTCCCCAGTACGAGGGGTCGGTGCTGAGCCGCCGGGTCCGGCGATCCCGCAGGATCTGGAGGGAGGCTTCGCGCACCGCCCGCGCCGTGTCCATGCCTCGTGCGAATCGAGCCTGATAGAGCGAGCTCATCCAGCGTGCGGCGATGTTGTCATCGATAGGCCACAGGCTCATGATCAGGGAGCCGGCGCCGGCCACGGCGAACGCTCGACGGAGTCCGAATACGCCTTCCCCGGAGCGAACGACGCCGAGGCCGGTGTCACAGGCGGACAAGACAACCCAGTCTACGCCGTTCAGATTCATCGCGCCGATTTCCTCGGCGGTCAGCACACCATCTTCGCCTCCGGGAGGCGCGGCCGCCCGGTCGTTGGCGCCAGCCAGGGCCAGCCCGGAGAGCAGGAGCGGATTCTCGGCCGCGAGCCTGTGGGTACCCGTCATGCGGGAGTCTCCGCTGGCGGGCGAGAGCGGATCGCCCTTCTCATCCGGACCCTTCGTATCCCCGAGGCTCAAGGAGACCGAGTCGCAATTGGTACCCAGAAAAAAACCGTGCGTGGCCAGGTGGAGAACTCGCTTGCCCGGGGCATAGGTCTTGAACAGACGCTCCGTGGCCTGGGCTCCCGCGTACCGTGTGACCCGGCTGCTCGGATCGGCGGCGCGCCAGATGGCCG